>DATNQT010000504.1:0-4189 GCA_036703885.1 Candidatus Sericytochromatia bacterium | reverse complement strand
GAAAGCACCATGCAAATCACCATCAGCCTTCCCGACGACCTGATTAAAACCGACACATTCAACGAATCTGACTGGATGCGAGAAATCGCGATCGCTCTATTTCAGCAAGAACGCATCACGCTTAGTCGTGCTAGCAAAATTGCCGGAATGGACCTGATAGACTTCCAAAAACTGATAGCTAGTCGCGGCATCTGCATTCACTACGATGTTGCAGACTTTGAACAAGATATCCAACACCTGCGCGATCGCGGCTGGTTATGATTGTTGTCAGCGATACCTCGCCGTTGTGTAATCTCGCACTGATCGATCATCTCTGGCTGCTACGAGAGATCTACCAGACCGTCATCATTCCCACGATCGTTGCCAATGAACTTGCTGTTGCAAGTAATCCGGTCATCCCAGCTATCCTAAAACTAGCGTGGGTTCAAACGCGCTCACTGACCGACCCCACCATCGCCGAACGATTACAGCGAGATCGGGGACTCGATCCTGGAGAAGCCAACGCCATTGCCCTGGCGATCGAACTACAAGCAGACGATCTGCTCATCGATGAACGCTTAGGGCGACGGGAAGCACAGCAGCTTGGACTGTCCATTATCGGCATCTTCGGTATTTTGATTACAGCAAAGCAAAGAAGTCTCATCCCAAAAGTTCAACCTGTGATGGATGCGCTAATTAATCTAGCTGGTTTCCGAGTCAGCCCTCAGTTGTATCAACGAGTTTTAGACCTCTCTAACGAAGCCGAAAATCATCTCTAAACAACCTTCAGCTCTAAGTAGGACGATTTTTTGAGCGATAAAATGGCTTCTTAACCACAATCCCTGGATAAGCCTTACCTCGGATTTCCACCTCCAACTGCTGCCCAATTTTGGATAACTTTGTAGGAACATAAGCAAGCGCAACGGCTTTTCCTAACGTGGGTGAGAGCGTCCCACTCGTGACTTCTCCAACGGCTTTGCCTTCATAAATCACAGGGTATCCATGACGCGCAATATAACGTCCCTGCATCTCTATCCCAACGAGGCGTTTTTCTACTCCAGATGCTTTTTGCTTTTCCAGCACTGAACGTCCGATAAAATCGCCTTTGCCGTCCAGGTGAACAACCCAACCTAACCCTGCTTCTAACGGAGTTGTGGTTTCATTAATATCCTGTCCGTAAAGTGCCATCGCCGCTTCTAGTCGCAGGGTATCTCTTGCCCCCAAACCACAGGGTACGACACCTGAGGTAAAAAGACTTCGCCATAACTCTACCCCAACCTCTGGGTCTACCATTACCTCAAACCCGTCTTCCCCTGTATATCCAGTCCTCGCCATAAAAGCAGGTTGTCCTAATACTGTTGCTTCTAAATGCCCAAAGGCTTTTATCGGCGTTAAGTCTTCCTGAACAAAAGGCTGAAGATAAGCAGCCGCTTGTGGTCCCTGCACGGCAATCAAAACTTTTTCTTTGGAAAGGTCTTGCAAGCTAACCGGGCTACCTTCCAAATTTGCCACCACCCAAGCTTTATCTCTAGTACGGGTTGCGGCGTTGACAATCATCATACCCCGTTGTTCACCTGCCTCATCCTCACCTTGGTAGTAAATGATGATGTCATCAATAATGCCAGCCTGAGGATTTAACAAAACTGTATATTGAGCTTGACCGGGTTGCAATCGAGTTAAGTCTGAAGGAACTAGGGGTTGCAAATGCTCTCTTATCTGCCTACCCTTCAACGCAAACTTTCCCATATGGGAGATATCGAACATCCCGGCTGATGTCCGCACTGCCTCATGTTCTTGTCCGATGCCAATGTACTGTACTGGCATTTCCCAACCGGAAAAGGCAGTCAATCGTGCTTTTTGTTCTAAGGCAAGTTGATACAGAGGGGTACGGGCAAGGGGAGATGCTGTTTTAGGGTTTAATTCTTCTGACTTAGCCACAGATATTCTTCAGTCGCAGGTGAATATCTTTTATGCTACTTTCCCTCTCCAATAATTCACGGCTATAAGTATTCTCGTACTGCGTTTATCCCCCGAAAGATTAAGTAGGGGTCAACAATTAGCTGACGAGTGTTCTGAGGAAACTGAGCTTGCAGATAGGTTAGGAGCAAACCAGAATCGCCCCCAGTTAGAACAATTTGACTATCTGGAAACTGAAACTGCCAATCTTCAATAAAATCCCTAATACCTGCTAAGACTGTATAAACAATGCCACTCTCAATCGCGGCTGGTGTCTGCAAAGCCCAACGGGATGGCAGCTGCTGTGGCAGTTGGGTTGCTGGTAGGGCGGCGGTTCTTTGTGCTAGAGACTGTAGCTGTAGCCTCAGTCCTGGTAAGATTGCTCCCCCAACTAGTCGTCGCTGTGCCTCAGCACCCGTAAATGTCAGTGCAGTCCCCGCATCAATGACTAGTACGGGATAACCCAAAGTCTCACCTGCACCTAATAAGCCTAAGGCACGATCAATTCCTAGTGTGGGATAAAGTCCTTTAAGCGGTAAATGGTCTAAGGTGATGATTCTAGTAGCGGGATAAGTTTGCCATAGAGTTGTCTGAGCAGGTACTACTGAAGCTAGGTAGAGCGGTAGCTGATTAAAGGTATCGGTGTCTAATGAGTACAGAGAAACCAACGAGAGCGGTAAAATTTCAGAGGGTATTGAGCCGGATGCCCAACGAGCAGTTAGCTGTTCAACGACTGCCGCTGGTAAATGGTGAGTATCCCAAGCTTTCTGAAGGGTTGCACCAATAAACCAAGCCCAGTGCAGCCGGGAATTTCCAATCATCAAGGCTAGCCAGCTTTCGGTCACGGCAATAAATTAGGAACACCACTTGATTATCCTCCTACCGTAGCGCAGGCTTCCGACCTGCACAATCGGACAGGATGTTCGTATAGCAAAAGGCAGAGGGCAGAGGGCTTTTATGCAGAAGGGAAAAGATTGACTGGTCAAGCTTTCAGTTATTGGCTTTGTTTTAATCGCATCAGCGACTCCTATATAAGGTATCTGGAAAAAACAACCTGGGAGTTGTTTAAGTATTTTTACTCAGTTACTATAAAAGAGTGGCAGCTAAACGTAGTCCAGGTTTGCTTCAGACTTATTTCCATTGATGAAGGAGGCAGAAAATGGTAGCACTCACAGACCGAACCCAAAAGCGGTTAACCATGCAAACAGGTGAAATTGCTCCGGATACAACAGCAATTCGCTCTTTGGACTGGGATCGCGATCGCTTTGATATCGAATTTGGGCTACAAAATGGGACGACCTACAACTCGTTTCTAATTCGGGGTGAGAAAATCGCTTTGGTCGATACCTCCCATGAAAAATTCCGACAGCTGTACTTAGACACTCTCAAGGGATTAATTGACCCGACCGAAATCGATTACCTAATTATTAGCCATACCGAGCCAGACCATAGCGGATTGGTCAAAGATGTCCTCCAGCTAGCGCCTCAAGTAACTGTGGTGGGGGCAAAGGTGGCAATTCAGTTTCTCGAAGATTTGGTGCATCAGCCTTTTAAACGACAAGTGGTTAAAAATGGCGACCAATTGGATTTAGGCAAAGGACACGTCCTGGAATTCGTTAATGCACCTAATCTCCACTGGCCTGACACGATCTTCAGTTATGACGCTGGAACACAGACAATCTTTACCTGTGATGCCTTTGGCTTGCACTACTGTTCGGATAGCACCTTTGATGAAGATTTACGGGCGATCGAACCTGATTACCGATTTTACTACGACTGCCTGATGGCTCCTAATGCCCGTTCCGTGATGTCTGCTCTGAAGCGGATGGATCAGTTGGGAGAGGTGACGATGGTTGCCAATGGTCACGGACCCTTGCTGCGGCATAATGTCAAGGAACTCATTGGGCGCTACCGCAAGTGGAGTCAGGCACAGGCAAAGGCAGAGACATCGGTTGTAGTATTTTATGTCTCGGATTACGGATATAGCGATCGCCTGAGTCAAGCCCTCGCTAGAGGTATCACTAAAACAGGCGTCGGCGTTGAAATGATGGATCTCAAGTCCGCCGATCCCCAAGAAGTACAGGAACTGGTCAATCGTTCTGCCGGGATTGTTATTGGACTGCCTCCAACGTCCAGCGCCAGCGCTGCTGCCGCCGTGGGTACGGTACTTGCTGCTGCCAATTCTAAGCAAGCCATTGGTATTTTCGAGTCCTACGGTGGAGATGACGAACCCATCGACTCGCTATTGAGGCAA
>DATNQT010000503.1:0-2878 GCA_036703885.1 Candidatus Sericytochromatia bacterium | reverse complement strand
CCGAGGGAGTAAAAGTCAGAGCGGTAATCAAGAGAACGGTTCATCCTGCCAGTTTGTTCTGGCGACATATAAGCCAAAGTCCCTTCTAAAACATTGGGATTTTTAATTGTGGGATTTTCGCGGCTTAAGACCGTGGAAATGCCAAAATCAATGATTTTGACTTTCCCATTTTCAGGGTTAAAAAAGATATTGGATGGTTTAATATCTTTGTGGATGATATTGGCGGTATGAATTTCTCCTAAAGTCTCAGTAATTTTTATGGCGATACTGAGAAATTCTTCGAGCGTAAACTTTCGTTTATTCATCCATGTAGTTAAGGACTCACCGCCAAAATCCTCGAAGATGATTACTAGAGTGCTCTGATACTTTTCTAAACGATAAGCCTTGACAACGCCATCGAGATTCAGATTTCGGGTGATTTCATATTCCTGCCGATACCGGGCTAGTTCTGAGGGCGTGGGATACTCTTCTGTGTGAAGCTTGAGGATAATAGGTTTGTTATCCTGTTCTTGGATGCCTCGATAGACAAGTGTATTGGAACTTTCATAGATTTGAGTGAGAATCTTGTAGCCGGGAAGAGCAATCACAGTTCCGTTCTCCTCATTAAAAGGGAAATCGAGCAATTAAGGGAGTGACAACGTGCCAGCAGCACAGTCATAGGAAGCTAAGAGCTTCTTATTATAAAAAGAAGTTCTGTTGCCAAATTTTTGGGCGGGCATAAAGATTCTGTTGCCAGTGAGCTTTTTAATCGCCTGAGCTACCGAAACGAAAGCAATTGGAGATTATGTTGAGTATTTGCGTAGCTGTACCAAGCAGAATAATTTTTCAGCAAAACATTAAAGGATTCTCGAAATCAGATATACCAAGTGATCGAGGTCTCTAAAAATGCATAATGACCCAAAGGAAGTGACTAACTAAAAGCAGAAAAACCCTGACCAAAACCCATGAACTAAGCTCGGTCAAATATTTTATATCTTAACCCAAGTTGCTAGTTATCAGAGCTAGTGGGTAAGGCAGTAGAATAAAATCCCCTTCATAAGGAAATAAGGTAAGACTTATGTATTGACAAAATGAACAATATGTGATGATGTATAAAAAGCTGATTGAAGAGGTCCTCACCATCCGTAAGAGGCATGAGATATAACCTGCAAGTACTGGTCTATCACCAAGGAAATTAGCGATCGCTTCCCTTATGTGTCGTACAGGATGCGATCGCTAATTTCCTTGACAAGTTCCAGATTCAGGCAAATTCCTGAAAAGCTCTTAAGCTAATAATAGCTAACTCACTACAGCTGTCAAATGCTCTACTAAAATTTTTGTGCCAATACAAATCAAAACTAAACCGCCCAATATCTCAACTTGCTTCTGACAAAAAGCACCACATTTGTGACCGATAAACACTCCGGCAAAGCATAAAAAGAAAGTAATAAAACCAATCGTAGTGACAGAAGCCGCTATTGAAGTTTTTAGCACAGCAAAGCCAAATCCTACGGCTAAAGCATCTAGGCTAGTTGCTACGGCTAGGGTGACCAACGTGTAAGTATCTAGCGGATTGAATTTCTTATCCTCAACCTCCTCCTGAGTTGCTTCATAAATCATTTTGCCCCCAATAAAACTCAGAAGCCCAAAAGCAATCCAATGATCGATTGCTGATATCGACCCTCTCATTGTCAGTCCTGCTATCCAACCGATTAATGGCATTAAGGCTTGAAAACCGCCGAAAAATAAAGCAATTTTCAAAGCTTTATTGATTTTCATGTGTCTGATTGTCAGACCACTGGAGAGAGAAACCGCAAAAGCATCGGCAGCTAACCCCAAAGCCAGCCAAACCGTCGTAATCGCATCCATTTACTTAAACTAGTTTAATAACTATTAATTTTTTTCAATTCACTCTTTTATCTTTTAACACTAAAACTTTACTAATTCAAATATCTCTCATTATTGATTCATTTTTCATTCATCATTAGTTCATAATCTTTTAAATCATACTTAGTATTTGGATTATTATATTTAGTAGTTTTAAAACCACACCTTACAAAGATTAGCTTTAAATGTTCACCTGCTTATAGTGAGCTGCTAACTCCTCACTCCTCCACACCAGCAAGTTTTCTCCTCTCCCTAGAACGCCGATCCAGTAATGCTCGGCAGGCCACTTTTACCTTTGCAAGGGCAGAGCATTCGGAGAGAAATACTAGGGTTTGAGTGATAAACTGTCGCCCTAAGGCTTCGCCCCTACCCCTAATTTTGATTAATGGACTGATGCTCTAGAAATTGGCTCAAAGTCAGTTGTACTTTAGTTATGGCGGAGTATCCCACGGTCAGGGGAACGTTGCCATCTCTGTACCAAGTTGCCAATTTACTTCTAGAGCAAATAAGGAATCTTTATATTAGATGAGTACTGAACGACGCGAGATGGTGCATCAGCTGCAAGCAACCGTGAGCAAAATGGAAGTAGCTCTAGGGGCGATCGCAGATGCTGTTGTCTTTTTAGATGAGGGCAGTCAGGTTCAATGGTGCAACAGTGCCTTTGAGCAACTAGTGAAGCGATCGCATTCCACTATAGTAGGTTCTAAGTTTACCGAACTGCTGCCTCTGATGCAGGCAGGACAGCCTGTTGCCCCCGACGCCTACCCGGATGTGAAGATGCGAGACGGTGAGTATGAGGCAACAGAGTATGAAGTTGTGCAAGGCGATCGCTCTTTAGTTTTGCACATCTCAGGTAACTGCGTTCAACAAGGCGATCGCTCCACGGTACTGGTGATTCGGGATATTACTCCAACCAAGGGTGAAGCAGCAGAATACAGGAAAGCCGAGCAAGAACGAGGCAAACAGGCAGAAGAAGCCTTAAAAGCATCTGAAGCTAGACTTCATGCCATTG
>DATNQT010000502.1:0-5378 GCA_036703885.1 Candidatus Sericytochromatia bacterium | reverse complement strand
ACCGTTCCCACACGTTGGCGCTTTCGCGACGCTGTAATGTGGTTGTCATTGGTTTATTATTGCTTGATTAATTTTCCAGGTACGGTGGGCTTTTTTGTTTGCCCATTTTTAGATTAACCCCTTTGTTGCTTTTTGTAAAGTAAATAAAAAAAATTACTCTTATTTGTATGAGATGTAGCCAGAACCTCAGACTACCTACTACTTTTAGCGTTTCGTGACAATTTCATGACGGTAGGCAAATTGTCAAGTAGGAGACTGATCTAGTAATGGGGACTTGAGAGCATTCCATCGGCGGCGATCGCACATATTTAATTGTCTGATTTCCCAGCAACAGAGGTGGGAACATTTCTATCTTCTTTGAGTCGATGAGTAAATTCCTTAGGCATCTATATTTATTCTTGGAGAGAAGTTTCCATGCTCAACTTCAATCGCCTACAATCACGAACCGCTACACTACTCACCGTACTCGTTACCAGCACGGCTGTTGTCCCCCTACTCACAACCGGTCCTGTTTTTGCTCAGTCTAATTTTCCTCAACGAGAACGACTTAATCGAGAACGGCTTAATTTAGTCGTTCCCTCTGGCACATCTATCCCTGTCCGCTACGACAAAGAAAAAATTGTCGTCATGCCTGATGAAACTATGCCAGTAACCCTCACAGTGGCAGCAGATGTTATCTCCTCTGAAGGTAGGGTTGTGATTCCGCAGGGTAGTCAGATTAGTGGTGAACTCCAACCCGTATCGGGAGGTAGTCAGTTTGTGGCGAGAGAAATTACTCTTTTTCGTCGTAGGGTAGATGAACAGTCGAAACCGTTCTCGATTAGTGGCAGATCTAATGTAGTGAGGAGAATCGAAGAAGTTAAGAAGGGAGCTAGTACCACTTCGATTTTGACAGGTGCTGCCGTTGGGGGTGGTGCTGCTGCTGCGCTCGCTGCTATTACTGGAGATCGGGCGCTCGCTACAGAAGAAATCCTTGGAGGGGCTGGTTTAGGTGCTCTCGGCGGATTCTTTTTGAACCGCCAAAAAGTTGATGCCGTTGTCATTTACCCTGAGCGCGACTTGACGGTAAGGTTAAATTCTCAATTTAGCCTCCGCTAATAATCTCCAAGGTTGTTAACTTATTACACCTTGTTTAGTTGCTAATTCCAAATTGGTAGCGTCGTAGTTCTACCAATTTGCTATTTAATTAAATTGAATATAAACGAGGCACTACATTGCAGTGCCTCGTTTATACGATAGAGTAAATAGATTTTAATTACGCCCCACCCAAAAATAAAAAGCTGCTGTGTATCTGCTTTTGATGACCAGAGACTATCTTTTGAGTCCCTAAAAACTAAACCCAAATTTTTTCACGAGGTAATTCCTTCCGGTTTTGAGGAGCTTTTTCTTTTTGAGAAGACCGCTTTTGAGTCAGAGGCATCTCTGCAAGTTGACGAGCGGGAGAAGAAACTAGATCGGAACGAAATTTTATCTCAATTGACTCACAATTCAAACTATACTCATCAGCTTGAAACTGAAAATTAATATACTCTGCTAAGGAAACAGAGGTGAAAAAGGTTGAATCAACACAACCTGAGTAACCGCCAGAGTAGTGAACTTTAACAAGCATAGAAACCTCAAAACTTAAAAACTGAACTTCAACCTAACTCCCCTCGCACCATGCCTATACCCGCCTCAGGGTATATTTGTGATGGCTAGACACTGGCTTGGAGCTATAAATTAGTCCTAGCTACACCTATCTCTTAAACCAGTACTACTTATGCAGTTAGCTCGGAGTGATAGAGGCTGACCTGAAGGCAAATTTAACGCAAATCTTGGTATTTTACTCTAATTCATTACTAAAAAGAGTAAAAAATAATACATTTTTGGTTACTACCGTTTTAGAGCTACCAATTCTGCATCTATAAGAGTTATTAATAAATGTTGAATATTTTTAAACAGTATTTAATCTACTAAAAGTTAGATCTACAGCCCTCGTCTTTGTCTCCCCCAAAACCTTATATCTTTCACCGCTAATGCCACAGCTTTTGTCCTAAAAGCTAAAACCTACGATCTAAAACCTTAACAAGGTAAGCCGACAATCCTCTGTACGTGAAGCAGATGTTAGGTTTATAGAGTTGCAAGATTTAGAGTGCATCCTCATTATGTTGCGTCAACCAAAAAAAGGCTGGAACCCTGCACACTGGGCGAGCTGGAAACCTTTCGGCATTGGCGAGCAATACCCAAATAACTATTGGGAAGTCTTTAGATCCGCTTGGATGAGTCGAGACAATCTTCCTTATGCCTGGACTATCCTGAACAAAGGTGTTTGCGATGGTTGCGCTCTAGGGACAACCGGGATGAAAGACTGGACGGTTGATGGTATCCATGTGTGCAACGTCCGGCTGCGGCTGCTGCGAATGAATACGATGCCAGCCTTTGACCCCGTGCTACTAGAGGATGTCTCTCAACTCAAAGCTCAGAAAAGTGCACAGTTGCGCGATATGGGGCGGCTTCCTTACCCGATGATGCGTCAACGGGGTGAGAAAGGCTTTCGCAGAGTTAGCTGGAACGAAGCATTGGAGCCGATCGCTTCTCGTATCCGCACTACCTCACCTGACCGGCTTAGTTTTTACATCACCAGCCGAGGCACTGTCAACGAAACCTACTACGCCACCCAAAAAGCCGTGCGGGCGATAGGTACAAACAACATCGACAACGCCGCTCGAATTTGCCACTCTCCCAGCACTGCGGCGCTCAAGGCTTCACTAGGGGCAGCGGCTACTACTTGCTCTTACAAAGATTGGATTGGCACTGATTTACTCATCTTCATTGGCTCTAACGTAGCGAATAACCAACCCGTCACCGTCAAGTACCTCCACTGGGCGAAAAAAGCTGGCACTCGCATAGTTGTAATCAACACCTATCGAGAGCCAGGAATGGAGCAATATTGGGTGCCCTCAATCCCTGAAAGTGCCCTCTTCGGTACTAAATTTGCAGAAGATTTCTTCTTGGTAAACATGGGTGGGGATATCGCCTTCTTAAATGGCACCCTCAAGCATATAATTGCCAACGATTGGATAGATCGATCATTCATCGAGCAGTACACCACGGACTTTGAGGAACTCAAAACCTCATTGGATGCCCAGTCCTGGGAAGAATTAGAGCGCGTCTCCGGTGCAACTCGTGAAGAGATGTATGCCTTTGCCAAAATGGTTGGGGAAGCCGAGAAAGCTGTATTTGTTTGGAGTATGGGCATTACCCAGCATGAGTGCGGTGAGGATAATGTACGAGCAATTATCAACCTGGCGCTAAGTAAAGGCTTTGTCGGCAGAGAAGGGTGTGGGTTGATGCCAATTCGCGGTCACTCTGGTGTGCAAGGCGGGGCAGAAATGGGATGCTACGCCACAGTCTTTCCCGGTGGCAAACCCATCACGCCGGAGAATGCGGCTCAATTGAGTCAACAATGGGGCTTTGAAGTACCTACAACTAAGGGTTTAATTGCGCCGGAAATGATTAATGCTGCCTATGAAGGGCAGTTGGATGTGCTGTTTTCAGTGGGAGGAAATTTCCTGGAGGTTCTGCCCGAACCCGACTATGTGGAGGAAGCCTTGAAGCGAGTACCCCTGAGGGTTCACATGGATATTATTCTCTCGTCGCAGATGCTTGTTGACCCAGCTGATACGGTGGTACTGCTACCTGCAACCACTCGCTACGAAGTGCCAGGGGGAGTAACGGAAACTAGCACGGAGCGACGGGTTATTTTTAGCCCAGAAATTCCTGGACCCCGGATTGGGGAGGCGCGTCCAGAGTGGGAAGTATTTATGGAACTGGCAAGGCGGGTGCGTCCTGAAATGGCTGACAAACTGCATTTCTCCTGTGGGGGAGGTGTTTCCCCTGCCTTTGAAGGTGGGACGGACAAGCTGCCCATCCCCCAAGAAAGTACGGCAGCCATTCGCCAAGAGATTGCCCAAGTTGTCCCTCAGTATGCTGGCATTCAGCATTTAAAGGAAGCGGGTGACCAGTTTCAGTATGGGGGGTCGCATCTGTGCTTCGGCTGGAATTTCCCAACGCCAGATGGCAAGGCTCATTTTGCTGCGGTATATCATCGAGAGCGAGAGTTGCCAGAAGGGTGTTTCTTAGTGGCAACGCGCCGGGGTAAGCAGTTTAATAGCATGGTGCAAGAGCGCAAGGATGCGATTACTGGAGCAGTGCGAGAGGCTGTTTTAATGAGTTCGGTAGATGCAGAGCAACTGGGGTTAAAGGAGGGTGATGCAATAATTCTCAAGA
Organism: Candidatus Sericytochromatia bacterium; assembly: GCA_036703885.1. GTDB lineage: Bacteria > Cyanobacteriota > Cyanobacteriia > Cyanobacteriales > Coleofasciculaceae > CADCTM01. The sequence continues at coordinate 1,109 of DATNQT010000502.1, read as the reverse complement.
ATGATTTAGGCGAGTTGCAAGGGCGAGTTTACATAGCGCCGATTAAGCCTGGGAACTTGCAAGTACATTGGCCTGAGGGAAATGTGTTGTTAGATAAGACTAAGCGATCGCTTGAAGGTGTACCCGACTATAACGCTCTGGTGCGTATTGAAAAGCTAAAGGATGAAGGTTCAGTTCCCATTTTGTGTGAAAGTTAAGGCTGATTCTTCTGTAAAATTCATCAGGTCTTCATAAATAGGGGGTGACACCCCTCACCCCAAGAGCCATAATAAGACTAATAGATGCACCCTGATGATCGAGAGAGTCGCCCTAAGTGGCTCTCTTTTTTATTTTTATCCAGAAAGTAGAAGTGCATATTAGGGGTCATAATCTCAGTAAAATCTGAAAATATAGGATTTATACCCTTTTTACTGATTGATGAAGCCTCGTGGAAGCAAAACTAAAGCAACAGTCTGGGTGGTGGAGAAGGGTAAGATGCGATCGCGTGAGGGAGTTCCTGATTACAAGGCACTGGTACGCCTGGAAAAGATGGCAGGATGAAGAATTAAGGAAACAACTATGCTAGGAGCGATCGCTGGCGACATCATTGGCTCAATCTATGAGAGACAAAATATTAAGACAAAAGATTTCCCACTTTTTAGCGACAAATGCCGCTTCACTGACGACTCCGTTCTTACGGTTGCAGTTGCAGATGTGATTCTTAACGGGGGAAAATACGCTGACCGATTCAAATGGTACTACAATTACTATCCGTCGCCGGGTTACGGGAAGAGCTTTAAAGGCTGGGCTAAATCTAGCAGTAACGAACCATACAACAGTTGGGGCAATGGTTCAGCAATGCGAGTCAGTCCTGTAGGATTTGCCTTCAACAACCTCGATACGGTGCTAGAGGAAGCCAAACGCAGTGCTGAAGTTACTCACAACCATCCTGAAGGCATTAAGGGCGCTCAGGCAACAGCAGCGGCAATCTTTCTGGCACGTCAAGGTCATGATAAAGTGGCCATCAAGTCCTATATCCAAACGACCTTTGGCTATGACTTGGAGCAAACCCTTGACCAGATTAGACCCACCTACCAATTCGATGTTTCTTGTCAGGGTTCTGTCCCCCA
>DATNQT010000501.1:0-2904 GCA_036703885.1 Candidatus Sericytochromatia bacterium | reverse complement strand
TGACGTTCTAAAAGACACAGACCCGGAAGCTTTACACCAGATGCGTGTAGGAATGCGGCGTTTGCGTACAGCCGTTAATGGTTTTGCTCCAGCACTCTCTCTGCCAAAAGCTGCCACAGAGAAAAAAGTTGCAAAAGTTGCCCGACAGCTAGGAGAGTTACGGGATTTAGACGTACTGCAAGACGCCCTAAAAAATCAGTATCTTCCGTCACTACCAACCAAAGAGCAAGATGCCCTCAAGAAAGTTTTAGCCAGTCTGAAAAAGCAGCGCCAAAAGATACTAGAACGGGTTCAGACAGCCCTAAAGGAACAACCCTATCAGAAACTGAAACAAGCTTTTCAAGACTGGTTGGATCAACCAGCTTATGGAGACTTGGCAGAGATTTCAATTTACGATATCTTGCCAGATTTACTGTTGCCTTCAGTTAGTCAACTATTTCTCCATCCAGCTTGGTTAGTAGGAGTCAAACTCGAAGATGGAGAAATAGAAGTTCCCAGAAGCTTGAATTCAGATAGCGTAGTAGAACTTTTAAACACTCACGGAGATGTTGTTCATAGCTTACGTAAACAAGCCAAGCGAGTGCGCTATCAGATGGAGCTATTTACTGACTTCTATGGAGCTACTTATAAAGATTATCTCAAGGATATTAAGGAAATTCAAAGCCTTTTAGGTGAGATTCAAGATAGTTTCGTCTTGGCACAATTTCTCACGGATAATCTCGATTCAAAGATTACAGATCAACTGCCAACGCTGGCTACTCAGTTAACTGAAACTCGTTACCACGCATGGCAAAAGTGGCAGTCTTTGCAACAACGATATCTGAATCATCAAACCCGAAAAAGTTTTCATCAGGTCATACTACAACCCGCTCCTATAGCTGAACGGGAGGAAGATAAGAAGGTGGGTTGATTTTATAAAAAAGGGACTAGGGATTAGAAAATATTAATCTTCTGATTACCAAGTCTTTACCTTTGTGGCTTAAAGTGGGGCTGGCTCCATAAGTCAGTAGTCAGTTTGAAAAAGCTGGAAAGAGTTGCACCTCATGCCCCAAGCTTCCAGAGGAATTTTAGAGAATGATCGGTACGAACTACAGGAAGGGAGGCGATTACATTTTTATGCCAAAGGAGAAGAGATTCCTTTGGTTTCTCAAGGTGTCTGGCAAGTCTGCCAGGGTTTAGTGCAGCTAAATACGATTTGCCAGAATGGTGAAGAGGTATGGCTAGGTTGGGCAGAGCCTTCGACGTTCTTTGGTCAGTGGTTTTCTCTACTGAGAAGCTATCAGGCGATCGCGCTTTGTGATGTCCAGCTCACCTGGTTTTCTCTAGCGGAAATCAATGCTTCTCCACGTCTATCTCAGATTGTTTTACCACAACTGGTGCGACGGATACAACAAACAGAAGCACTCTTAGCCATTTCAGGTCAACGCCGAGTTGAAGACCGCTTGCAACATTTACTCATGTTGATGAAGCAGCAAATCGGTCAACCTGTGGCGGGAGGTACTCGCATCCAGATGCGTATCACTCATCAGAACTTGGCGAATGCAATTGGGACGACACGGGTTACCGTCACGCGCCTCCTCAGCAAATTGAAGAGTGAAGGATTGATAACCATTGATCGCGATCGCCACATCATTCTTAGGGAAGATAGTTTTAAAAATATCTCGGATTGGTGACTTACCACACGATTGGTGGACAATCCTGATAAAATGTCAGCTTCCCAAGTATTACTGATTGGTGAGTTGCGTTCTTCTGGAGTAAAGCCCTGTCTCTCGACGTTATTTCAATTCCCCCAGCAACAGGTCAATCAGCCACCGGGTTAATCGTGACTTTGCACGGCTGGGGAGCTAATGCCCAAGATGTGGCATCTTTAGTGCCCGTGTTGAACCTGCCCGATTATTATTTCTTGCTTCCCGATGCACCCTTTTCTCACCCCCAAGTACCGGGAGGTAGGATGTGGTATGACCTAGAACGAGAAGATTACAAGGGACTCGCACAAAGTCAGGAATTGCTGGCGGGCTGGCTTAAGTCCCTGGAAAGTACTACGGGCATCCCACTTGAGTCTACAATTTTGGCTGGCTTTTCTCAAGGAGGAGCCATGACCCTGGATGTGGGGTTGACTTTACCACTGGCAGGCTTAGTTTGCATGAGTGGCTATTTGCATCGGACACCGAAAGAGATTGAACCTCCCTTGCCGTCAGTCTTAATCGTGCATGGTAGACAAGATACGGTTGTCCCCTTAAATGCTGCTCATCGGGTGCGGGATTATTTAATGGGTTTAGGCGCACCGATGCAGTACAAAGAATTTGACATGGGGCATGAGATTCGATTAGAGGTTTTGGAAGCGATTCGGGAGTTTATCTTAGTAAATGCATGACTCTTATGTGTCACTCATTAGGAGTCATCTTTAATAAATTACTAAAAAGTAAGCATTAAAAATTCATAACAACTTTACTTAATACTTCGTAGTGTTCAAGCCCATTCTTGTCAAGTAAGGACGATAATATTGAAAGCGGCTGTTAGATCTGTACAGCGCACAACACAGATGCTAATCAAGGGAGGCGCGAGCAATGGCAACTTTAACCATTTCCAAACGTGATTTTTCGGCTCTCACCGCAGATGACGTTGCCGAACTGGCTGGACGTTTAGAGCGGGATGATTACACCAGTGCCTTTGAAGGGCTGGATGATTGGCATTTACTTCGTTCGCTAGCGTTTCAGCGTCCAGAGTTAACGGAACCTTACCTCTACTTGCTGGATCTGGAAGGCTACGATGAAGCGTAAGCAGATTGGGGTTGACGCAAAATCTATAAATGAAGGGACTGGACGCGCCACCTTTGAATCTAAAATCTGCTCCTCCCTACTCCCTTAGGAGGGAGGAATTAACACTTCAATGTTGCAGAACAGA
>DATNQT010000500.1:0-2376 GCA_036703885.1 Candidatus Sericytochromatia bacterium | reverse complement strand
ATTGTCCAGTGGTATCTTGAAGAACTAGGAGTCCCCTACGAATTTGTGTTGCTGGATATGCAAGCAGGCGTTCATCAGCAACCAGAATTCTTAGCGATTAACCCAATGGGGAAAGTTCCGGCGATTGTGGATGGGGATTTTGTACTTTGGGAGTCGGGGGCGATTTTGTTCTACCTGGCTCAAAAGTATGGCAAAATGCCACCGTCTCTAGAAGAACAAGCAAAAATTAACCAATGGATTATCTTCGCTAATGCTACCTTGGGACCTGGAATTTTTGTGGAAGCCAGTCGGGAACGAGAGACACCTAAATTGCTGACACCGTTAAATCAAATTTTAGAGAAGCAGCCGTTTTTGCTGGCAGATGAATTGAGCGTTGTTGATGTGGCGGTTGGCTCAATCTTGGCTTACATCCCAATGATGTTAAAGCTTGATTTGAGCGAATATCCAGCTGTTGTCGATTATATTAAACGTATTTCTGAGCGACCTGGGTATCAAAAAGCGATCGCTGGACGCGGTTGAAGGGGAGTAGATGATTCTGTAATGGTTTAATCCAGGGTATTCAACATTAGGGACTGGAAGAATACAGAGATTGAGTATAGAAGTAACGCTGTAGTTCAGTTTTCTCTTCAATTCCCAGTCCCTAATCCCCAGCCCCCAGTTCCTCTTACCTAAAACCCACGGCAGCTTGCCAAACGAAGGCTAGCAGCAAGAAGAAAACGGGGATAACTGGGAGGATGTCTACTAGGGGGTCAAAGATCGCGTAGGCTTCCGGCAACTTCGCCAACAGCAGTGCAGCTTCCATGTTTAAATTTTCCTTTCCAACACATTTTTCAGAATTGACATGGATCTTAACACGAACCCATTCACACCTGATAAAGAGTTGCAGTGTTTAGTAAGGCGTTTTGATGGAAGATTTTTACTGTAGTCATATAAAGCTATCCAAATATACATCTAAATATCTACAGGGGCGTGGACATTGCCACGCCCCTACACAAAAATTAGAATTTAATAAATCTACGATCCTAAACCGCTTGCCGTGAGACAAGCTTTTCAATCGTTGCTTGGGTTTGCTCTAATAGCTGCTCTCGGCTATCTGACGCTTTAGTGAGGGTAGGAACTAAGTTACGGGCTTGCAAAGCCATATGAAGCTGAAGTTGAGCCACGTACTCACTAATATCTTCACGGAAAAAATCATTTGAGGCTTGAGCAGAATGCAAATCCAAGGTATGTCCTCCTTACCTAACTCGTACTGTCTCGTCAACTTCAATAGAAGTTATCACACCCTTCTAGTACTCTTATGACTTCGCAATGAAGTTTAAACATTCACCACCGTTTTCATTAAAAAATGTAAAGTTTTTGGGCGCTCATACCGTCCTAACCGCTCTTGGCGACTGCTATAAAAGGGAAAAACATGAATTTCCCTTCCCCTTTAACTTTTTTCTCTCTGCCTGAATACCCTCTCATGTCTTATGGGTAGAGAGTATATAAAGACTTCAGCCTTTAGATAGATTGACTTAAACTTCACTAAGTCGAATACGCTCTTTCCCATTATAAATATTGAACTGTTCGCCCCGTAAAAATCCTACCAAGGTAATGCCGAATTCCTGCGCCAGCGCGACTGCCAGACTACTAGGAGCAGAAACCGCACAGACAACAGGCACTCCTGCTGCCAGACACTTTTGTAAAATCTCAAAGCTAGAGCGTCCGCTGACCATCACAATATGGTTATTTAATGGAAGTTCATCACTCAGTACCGCCGCACCCACCAACTTATCCAGCGCATTGTGACGCCCAACATCTTCGCGCACCCAGAGCAACTGTCCTTGAATGTTGAAGAGTCCTGCTGCGTGTAACCCCCCGGTGGTTGAGAAAACTCGTTGAGCCGATCGCAACTGCTCAGAAAGGCTGTAAATCACTTCAGCCGTTACTTCTTGCCCTTCTGGAATAACCGAATAACTCCGCGATCGCAACGCCTCAAGACTAGCTTTCCCACAGATTCCACAGGCACTAGTGGTGAAAAAGTGACGTTCCAGAGGCTGCAAATCTACACTCAACCCATCCCTCAGTTCTACATTTACGATGTTGTAGCGCTGCTCTCCATCCACATCGGGTTCCACACAATAGCTAATGCGGCAAATATCGTCCCGGCTGCTGATGACTCCCTCACTGTAAAGAAAACCTGCCGCCAGTTCAAAGTCAGCCCCTGGTGTTCGCATGGTGACGGCGACTGTCTTCTGGGGAGAAACCAGACGAATTTCTAAGGGTTCTTCAGTCGCCAATTGATCGGAACGCGATCGCACCTTACCCTTCTCCACCACCCAGACTATTGCTTTAGTTTTGCTTCCAGGAGGCTTCATTGATGAGTAAGCAATAGTT
>DATNQT010000499.1:0-3718 GCA_036703885.1 Candidatus Sericytochromatia bacterium | reverse complement strand
TTTACCCAGCAAGCCTGAGAGCGGCTCCAAGGAATAATCTTTCAAATCCACCGTCATCTGATTCCCTTCGAGCTTGAGAAATCGCCATAACAGCCCACTAGTGACACAGCCATAAACAGGTTTCGGTGGCTGTCCGGCTTTCTGATTAAATTGCTGGGCTGCGACCATTTCAGCCATACACTGCCCCATGCCACTGTTAATATCCGCTTTTTTCGCTTCCACCAGGACAACCACCGGAGACTCAATTTCCAACTGCTCCGGCGAGCGGCTAATTAGAAAATCACAAATTCCAGAGAGTCCCAAATCCGCATCAACCGTGAAATCCTGTCCTGAAAATAGACTCACCTGATGCTTGAGGTATTTTCGCACTTCAACCAAAATCGGGCTAATGAGGAGTTCAGATTTTGCCTTTTCACTTGGCAGTGCAACCGCAAGCGGCAGCGTTTCGTCTAAAACCTCCATCAAAGTAGAACTGGGCGCAACAGGCGCGATAGTTGGAAAGAACGGTTTCCCTTCGATCGTCTGAATTCCAAATGCTTGCTTTACCTTACCAACAGTGAAATCGCTATAAGCCATAATGTTTACCCGATTGGCAGTGCTGGCGTTTGCTCCTTCATTCTATGGGCTAGCCCTTGCAGAACATCCGAAAATATCTCTATTTTCCTTAGTAGATTAATCCACCGAACCTTTGAGCAAAACCTTATCGTCTGCAAGAGTCATATCATTGACTTTCAATCGTCCCAGTTGTAGCGATAGACTTAGCTTTTGTTCAAGTTGCTCTTGAGGAATTCCTAGCCGTTGAGAAAGTTCTGCAAGACTTAAGCTCAAGTTTCCTAATTTAACTTGAGTATTCTCATCTAGTTTCAATTGACCATTTTCTATCCTAGGTTTCCCTGAGATTCCTAGATAAAGTTCTTTGTTTTCTAACATTGGAAAAGTTTTTACCACTTTATCCAAGGCTTGAGTTTCACCCGGAGCCAATTCATTCCTAGGAATATTTGCCAGATTGACCACCGCTCCACTTTCAAGGACTCCATCTTTAATGGTAGTTTGTAACCCGGAAGCGGCGTCAAGGATTTTACTCGGAGTTTGCTGTTTGGCAACTTTCGCGATAACGAGTTCATTAACCTCTTGATTGCTCAGTTCTATCTCGACATTTTGATTATTAGATAGTTTCCCGTCAGTTGAAGAATTAACGTTGCTTGCAGAATTAGTTTGAGTACTGGTGGAGTCAGGAACAGAACGATTTGCAAGAGACTGGGCAATTTTTGCATCAATCTTTTCTTGTAGTCTAGTTTGGGCTGCAAGAACTTCTGAAGAATTGCTAAGGTTAACTGTATTTGGTGTACCTTTTAACTGGTTGCTGTACCACTCAGGAAGTTGGGTAGCTTGCCGCCAAGAGTAATAAACAAAGGAACAACCCACACCTATTAGTATAAAAAAAATAACGAACACTCTTTTCATAAATCGTTACCAACCTTGAAAGGATGACTTGTTGCTTAAGCCTATGCTGATTATAGAAAAATCCTCAAGTATCCTGCCTTTTTAAACTAATACCAAGGTTTCAACCAGCTGCTCTGCTGGTTTTGGCTCCAGTGACGCGGTAGACTTTTGGGACATGACCAATCGGCAAGATTGGGAAATTTGCGAACTTACTCAGCAGGGTGTGAGTTCTCGTGCTTATACGCCTTGCCTTTATTCTGGTGCAGAAAGTCTATTAGCCGCTTTTGACTTAGAGCTGCTTAAGGCGCTTGGTCATAACGATTAAAATTTAAAAATAGATATCCTCTTCAAGCCGTTCTTTCATAATTTTTGAAGTCACATTTTATTTGAGAGAAAATCCGATAGATATTCCTCTCATCGCTTGCAGCCATCTCTCGCTTATAGCCTGACATTTTCACTAAATTGTATTGCACATCTTCAATATAAATTGTTAATGTAACTTGGATAATTTCTAAAAAATTAATTAGCCACTGACACTCAGATTCTGAATGGCTTTTATAGTGTTGAATAAGTTGAGCTAAACAATCTTCTAAATGAGTAGAAGTGGCTGGGCATAGCAAAACAATTTTGAGTAGAATAATTGCTAAAGACAAAGCGTTGCCTTGGCTAATTAATAAAGTAAATAGTAGAGAAGGATTTTTGCGATTAACCGTCGTAAAAGACTCGATTAGTCGCTTACAAGTTCTCAGCAGTAGATGACTATTCCAAGGCTGCGCGTGACAGGTTTGATAGAGGGGATTTAGCTGAGAAGCTAGCTGAGTCTTTATTGCCTCGGCTAAAGTTTCGTTATCTGTAGTAAACAATAAATAATTGAGCAGGTTTTGTTTAAAATTTTTGTAGCAAATCTGTTTATTTTGGTTGAGGAAGATTCTAGCTAAACTGGCATAGCTGAAGCGACTGGGCTTTTTTAATATTTCCTGGATTAAACGCAGGACTTCATCGCCAAGACTTGTTGGATTGGGTGAGGTGCTTTTTTGGCAAGCCGTAGATGAAGATCGAGCGGTGTACATTGCCAGTTCAAGTTTGAACTGCTCTTTGAGGTGTTTGGAGTAAGTTCGCGCCGCTTCTTGCTGTTCTAGCGGTTTCTTCACATCGACTGCCTGAGAAACTAGTAAATAAGAGCTGTAGCGTTTACTCCAGTGTTCTTGGTGACGATTTTCATATTTTGAGGCAAACAACTTCAGTTCTTGGTAATCCTGACTGTTGACAAAGTCGCGTCGCCACAGCGTCAGCCGTTTAAGAGTAACAGTGCATATCTTTTGTGTGTCTGGAGAGGTTGAGATGAGTTGTACTAATTGCTGGATGTACTTTTGCTGTCTCCCAGAACTCCAATTGTTGACTAGAATATAAACTGACCGTTTCAATGTATTAATGAAGGTTTCTTCAGAGCCGGAAGAAATAATGAAGTCTAGAGCTTGCCGAGGTGTTGAGTTAACCCCTTCTGTCAGCTCAATAAATAAATGTTTAAATTCCTGTAAAACTGACTCAGGGGAGGATTGCTTGAGTTCTTTAAGAAAAAACTGGCAGATCAGCTCCTGCGCTTGGGAAAGAGAAGAAATCTGTGCTGATTCGTTTAATTTCTCCGAGCTTGCATAGGAAGGTTTCTTAGGTTGGCTGACCAAGCTCTGCTCTAGACTCAGAACTAGAGGAGGTTTAGTAGTGAGTTGTGGCAGGACGCTTGGAGATACCATAGCACTGTCGAAAACTTCCACTCGCTTAGTATCAGGGATGTCTCGACGGCGGTTAGTGATTGAAACCCTTTAGAGACGATGATGGTTCTCTCTGGTGTGCGGTGAGTTGCATTACCTAAGCGCGTGATCTGAGACACAGTTCACGAGGGTTGTGCATATTCTGTATGATTTGCGATCGCCTACTCGCTTTGACAGATCAACTTGTCCTGTAGATTTGCCGCAGTGCGTCCAGAGTCTCGACTGTTTTGATTGCTTCGGAGATTTCCCCCAGTAGCTCTACATCCTCGATTTCACGAATCTCCGGCAATAGTTCTAACCCTTCAGCCCCAAATTTCAACTCTAAACCCAGTGCGATTCCTATCAAAAGTCCTTGCCGCATTCCCTGCTGTAGCCCTTGTTCTATTCCTTGCTGCACAATTTCTTGATACCAAGGGGATTCTTGTAAGACTGCCATATCCCACCTCATGATTTGCTGTACCAGCCGCGTTTCTAATACGAAAGTAGCAAAAAAGGCTAGCAGGGGT
>DATNQT010000498.1:0-3159 GCA_036703885.1 Candidatus Sericytochromatia bacterium | reverse complement strand
TATGATTCAGAGCGATCGCCCTGCACTACTAGAACCCAATATCTCAGGAATCCGCCTGTTTCTTGATACCGCTGACACAACACAGTGGCAAAATTGGCTGCCAACGGGTTTGTTTTACGGCGTGACTACTAATCCACTTTTGTTAGAGAAGGCTCAGGTTACGTGTTCTGTTGAGCAGTTGAAGGACATAGCCAGACAAGCTTTTAATTTAGGAGTGAAAGAAGTCCAGCTTCAGGCTTGGGGAACCTCAGTTGAGTCATTGGTGAAAACAGGCACTCTCTTGGCTGCGATTAGCGATCGCGTTGTTGTTAAAGTACCAATTACCAAAGTAGGGACGGAAGCTGCCACTCGGCTGATTGCTCAAGGGATTCGGATTACGCTAACTGGGGTCTACGCTGTCCACCAAGTCCTGATTGCAGCTGCTTTGGGTGCAGATTATGCAGCTCCTTATTTGGGTAGAATTAACGATCTGGGGCGCAATGGGCGTGACGATCTGATTGCAATGCACAGAGCGATTGTGGGTGTTGGCAGTGCAACCCGTATTCTAGTTGCCAGTATTCGTAGCGTAGATGATATTGCGATTCTGGCAACTCAAGGACTAGATACGTTTACTTTTCGAGAAGCGATCGCCGCAGCCTTTTTCGACGTTACTGCCACAAATCAAGCCGCTACGGACTTTGAGCAAGCGGCTCGTCGTATGGGAGCAGAATAAATAGAGCGCAATAAGGTTCTTGACTGTCATCGCCTTGTGCAGAATAGACTTACCCTACCCTGATCATGGGTTGGTAGACTATCCATTAGGGAAACTGATATTCCACTTCAGTCCAAATAAGCTCGGCGATCATGTCACAATCCACTGCTCCCCCGAAAGGGAACGAAAATCTCACTGAATCACAGACTGAAACTCCTAGAACAAAGAAGAAAGGCAAGTCGCTTCCTCCGAAGCTGATCATCAAGCTGGGAAAGTTTGTCTGGACGACCATCTGGCACATTATGATGTCAAATCTCGCCCCACGTAATAAGGAAGGAGCCTACATTCGCCCAAGCAGTCAGTTCAGGAACTTCATCGGGACGGAGGAAAGCAACCCGTATCCACCAGTAGCAGGACGCTACAACCTCTACGTCGGACTTGGCTGCCCTTGGGCGCACCGCACCCTCGTCGTTCGGGCACTTAAGGGACTCGAAGATGCAATATCAGTGTCTATAGTCTCTCCTTCACCAACTGAGGGGGGTTGGGTGCTGAACCAGGAGGAGGAAGGTTGCCGCACGCTTGCTGAACTGTACCAGCTAGCAAAACCTGGTTACACTGGGCGTTCTACGGTTCCTGTGCTGTGGGACTCTAAGACGAAGGCGATCGTTAATAACGAGAGTGCAGAGATTATCGTGATGCTGAACTCCCAGTTTAACGAGTTTGCCAAGAATCCCACCCTAGACCTCTACCCAGAGGAACTGACGGAAAAGATTGACTGGTGGAACGAGAAAGTCTACCACTCGGTGAACAATGGCGTGTATCGCTGCGGCTTTGCCCAAACCCAAGAGGCATACAATCAAGTCTGCGATGAACTGTTCACAACCCTGGATGAGATTGACGCGGCACTGGAGACGAGTCGATACCTCTGTGGAGACAAAGTCACCCTTGCGGATGTCCGTCTCTTCACCACCTTGTTTCGCTTTGATGTCGCGTACTACGGTTTATTCAAGTGTAACCGTCGAAGAATTCAGGACTATAAGAACCTGGGGGCTTACCTGCGTGACCTATATCAGCTTCCTGGAGTTGCTGACACCTGTAGCTTGGAGAGTGTGAAGCAGGACTACTACGGAAACCTCTTCCCACTTAATCCAGGTGGAATAATCCCTTCGGGTCCTGATATGACAAGCCTACTGGAACCGCACGATCGCGAAAGCATAGGCAAGGAGTCAGCCGTGCAAGGTTAAACGCGGAACTTTAGTAATGCCGCGTACAACTTTGCCAAATCCTCGTAGAATGCACATCTTGCAAGCTAATGCAAGGTTAGTCTACGCTATGAAGAACGCTCGAAGCTCTTACTGAATTAGTTGCACTGAAGCGTTACTTGCTCGTTGTCAAAGGTCGATGCCATGCCCCCGAATAATTGATTTTCTTGTCCAAGTTAGCAGGACTTCCAAGTAATCGATCGCCTCAGAACGCTCATGATTATTGGGACAATGTAGCAAAATAGCGTCTAATAATTGTTCTCCCATCTGTTCAATGGCGCGAATATTCTTTAGATCGTCTACGGTAGGGGATTGCCAATTAATAATGCGCTCGCGCATAGCTTTCGCTTCAGGCGATAGGTGATTCATGTCGGATCGTGGTAATTTTCGGGGGAGATTCACTTTATGATAAAACTTTAATTCTCTACAACTGGGATACCTGTTCCTGTCTTCGTCATTACTGAACTTGTCTTTACTCAATCTTTAAACAAGGTGGTTCGCTAAGGAATACTTGCCTCTAAGTATGCCAGAGTCGCTAGCTAATGTGATGATGAGGTTGGATGGGTTTTACAAAGGATGCTATATCTCAGTTGTCTCAATTGATGTACAGCAAGTCATAGGCAAAAAACGATAGTTTTGAGCAGTTTGTTTAGTTTAACATTGACATTTTGAAATGATAAAAACCGTATAATACAAGCACGAAGACGCAGTTCTAGTACCGCTCCCTTGGAAGTCAAAAGTTAAAAGTCAAAAGTCGTTTGAGCCTAAGATGTCCAACCATTTGTAAGCTGGTGACTTATTCTCAACAAGGATGTAGACGAGTAAGCAGTAGAATAATTTCGTCGATCGCCTGACGTTGTAGGGTGGGAGATTGGTCGGATTGATTCAGCAGAATGCTGAATACTAAAGGTTGATAGCTTGGGACATCCAGATACCCAGATAACGCTGAAACAGCGGTTAATGTGCCAGTCTTTGCCTGGAGATGACCTTGGGCAGTGGTATTGAGAAAGCGACCGCCCAGAGTGCCGTTAACACCAGCCGTCGGCAGAGAGGCGCGATAGATTGCGGCTTGCGGCGTTTGTGCCATGAGCTTGAGGGTTTGGGCGATCGCTTCTGGACTCACCAAGTTTTGACGAGATAACCCCGAACCATCAACCAAGACATAACTTTGCGAGTTAACTCCCAAAGCTGTTAATGTTTCTGTGA
>DATNQT010000497.1:0-3878 GCA_036703885.1 Candidatus Sericytochromatia bacterium | reverse complement strand
ATTGAGTGTCAATATGTCCTAACAAAGAAGTATCGTTTTGAAGGGATAATTCCCGCGATACCCTATAGGTTTAGACTCAGAGCCAGAATTTATTGCTATGTCTCAGCCCACAATCGAATCAATTCTTCAAGAAAATCGTTTATTTCCGCCGTCTGCTGAATTTTCACAAAACGCTCGTATCAAAAGCCTGGAAGAGTATCAGCAACTCTACGATAAGGCAAAAGCTGACCCTCAGAAGTTTTGGGCTGATTTAGCAGAACAAGAGTTGGACTGGTTCCAGAAGTGGGATACGGTGCTAGATTGGCAACCACCATTTGCGAAGTGGTTCGTCGGCGGCAAAATCAATATTTCTTACAACTGCCTTGACAGACACCTGACAACATGGCGTCGCAATAAAGCGGCGTTGATTTGGGAAGGAGAACCGGGAGACTCGCGGACGTTCACCTATGCTCAACTGCATCGGGAAGTATGCCAGTTTGCCAATGCACTAAAACAACTGGGAGTGCAAAAAGGGGATGTGGTCGGGATCTATATGCCAATGATTCCCGAAGCGGCGATCGCAATGTTAGCCTGTGCCAGAATTGGTGCAGCTCATACCGTTATCTTTGGTGGGTTTAGTGCCGAAGCATTACGGGATCGCCTCAATGATGGTCAAGCCAAGCTAGTTGTTACAGCCGACGGGGGTTGGCGGAAAGATGCGATCGTTCCTCTCAAAGAGCAAGTAGACAAAGCTTTGGCAAATACTGCAGTACCGACAGTTAATAGTGTCCTGGTTGTCAAGCGCACAGGTCAACAAATCAACATGGAAGCCGAACGCGACCATTGGTGGCACGACTTGCAGAAGGGCATCTCAGCAGATTGTCCCGCCGAACCGATGGACAGTGAGGATATGCTGTTCGTTCTCTACACCAGTGGTAGCACCGGCAAGCCCAAGGGTGTTGTCCATACAACAGCAGGTTACAATCTCTACACCCACATGACCCTGAAATGGGCATTTGACCTTCAAGATACAGATGTTTACTGGTGTACGGCTGATGTAGGTTGGATTACGGGTCACAGCTATATTGTCTATGGTCCCTTGTCCAACGGTGCAACAACTTTAATGTACGAAGGTGCGCCTCGTGGGTCTAATCCCGGTGCATTCTGGGATGTGATTGAAAAACACGGCGTCAATATCTTCTACACTGCTCCCACTGCAATTCGAGCCTTTATTAAGATGGGTGACGAACATCCCAAAGCCCGGAATTTGTCCTCTTTGCGCTTGCTGGGAACTGTGGGTGAGCCAATTAACCCGAGCGCTTGGGTGTGGTATCAACAGGTAATTGGAGGCGGACGCTGTCCGATTGTGGATACTTGGTGGCAAACGGAAACAGGCGGTTTTATGATTACCCCCTTGCCAGGAGCAATTCCCACTAAACCCGGTTCTGCCACGTTGCCCTTCCCTGGAATTTTGGCAGATATCGTAGATTTGGAAGGCAACCCAGTCCCCGACAACGAGGGCGGCTATTTAGTTATTCGGCATCCTTGGCCGGGGATGATGCGAACGGTTTACGGTGACCCAGACCGCTTCCGCCGCACTTATTGGGAACACATTCCACCCCAAGATGGAAAGTATGTCTATTTTGCTGGGGATGGTGCTAGGAAGGATGAAGATGGTTACTTCTGGGTGATGGGTCGCGTTGATGATGTGATTAACGTGGCAGGACATCGATTGGGCACGATGGAAATCGAGTCAGCGCTGGTGTCTCATCCTGCAGTTGCAGAAGCGGCTGTTGTGGGGAAACCGGATGAGTTGAAAGGGGAAGAAGTTTTCGCCTTTGTCACTTTAGAAGGGAATCAAATGCCAAGTGAGGAGTTGCAGAAAGAACTGAAGAAGCACGTCGTTCAGGAAATAGGTGCGATCGCACGTCCTGGTGAAATCCGCTTTACCGATGCTTTGCCGAAAACGCGATCTGGTAAGATTATGCGGCGATTATTGCGAAATCTTGCAGCAGGTCAGGAAGTTTCTGGGGATACCTCCACTTTAGAAGACCGGGGTGTGTTGGATAAGCTGCGCGAAGGATTGTAGGTGGTAGGTGTTAGGTGTTAGGTGTTAGGGTGACTAGCGTGTCTTGGAGTTAGAATTTCCCCTTGCCTCCTAATCTTTCTCTAGTCAACGTCATAGATTTATCCCCTAAAACCTACCACCTACGACCTAACACCTTTTAAACCTAATTAATCGATACAGTTACTGATAAAAATCTGTGAACTATAGTGTTTCTATCAAGGAATAAATCCACTAATCTTTTTTCTATACCTCAAGACGCAGAAAGTTACGACTATAAATTCATTCATTAGATAGATGTAGAGATTTTTCTTTATTTTCTGGCGAGATAAATGTTAAGCAACCTGAATTTAAGTTGCATTTATTTGCATAAATAATTTTTTATCCGCAACAGGTTATGAAATCAAGATATGACTAAAAAATGTGATCGCACTCTAGTTCGTAGAAGTATTCCTCAGGCATTAGCTAAACCTAACAGATAAGTTTTTTAATTTCCCTATCGAAGATGATAAATATTCAGCCATTAGGCGTCCTCAAAAGACGCCTCAGAAAGTTTGTCAGAAAAATAGGAGTCCCGCGCTTTGTGGGAATCCTTGCCGCCTTAGTCCTGCTGTTCCAGTTCGTGGTGCTACCCGCGCTATCGCAGCAACCTGTTGTCATCACCATGCTGATGCAAGGTCAAGACCGCGCTAACTGGACACCCTTTTTTGAGGAATTTAACCAGAAAAACCGAGATATTCGGCTCAATGTTGTCGAAGGTCCCTTCGATAGCAACTTAGTAGAAAACCTCTATACTTCTGCCTTCTTGTTAGGAGACTCACCCTACGACATCCTGAATATGGATATTGTCTGGGTTCCTAAGTTTGCGGCGGCTGGCTGGATTAGGGATTTGAGCGATCGCGTTTCTCCAGAACAACTCAGCCTTTTTGTCAAAGGCAACATAGAAGGCAGTAAATACCAAGACAAACTATATCGCATTCCCACAACGTCAGATGCTGGTGTACTTTACTACCGTACAGACCTCTTGGAAAAAGCAGGTGCCAAACCACCCGCAACTTTTCAAGAAATGATCAGTATTGCTCAGAAATTGCAGAAGCAAGGAGACACCCCTTGGGGATACCTCTGGCAGGGCAAGCAGTATGAAGGCGTCTCTGCCATGTTTGTTGAAATCCTCGAAGGCTTCGGTGGCTTCTGGGCTAACCCAGATACCCTGGAAGTAGGACTCGACAAGCCACAAGCCATACAAGCCGCCCAGTTTCTTCGCGACACAATTAACAAACGGGTTTCTCCTCCCGGTGTCGTCACCTACGGTGAAGAAGAAACCCGCCTATTATTCCAGAATGGCGGTTCAACATTTTTACGCAACTGGCCCTATGTCTTGAAACTAGCAAATGCAGAAGACTCAAAGATTAGGGGCAAGGTTGGCATCAAGCCAATGATTCAGGCACAAGGTCAGGTTGGTGGTTCCTGCTTAGGCGGCTGGGGTTTAGGAATTTCCAAAACCTCTAGACATCCTGATGAGGCATGGCGAGTCATTGAGTACATGACTAGCGTTGATACGATGAAGCGGTTTGTTTTGGCAACAGGGTTAATTCCCAGTCAACAAAAACTTTTTACAGACCCAGATATTCTTGCCAAATACCCTCACTTCCCCCAACTTCTAGAAGCCGTTCAAAAACCCGCTTTACGTCCTCCTATTGCTCAATACGCTCAAGCTTCGGATGTTTTGCAACGTTACCTTAGTGCAGCCTTTACCGGACGAATGAGTCCAGAACAAGCGATGAAAGCCGCTGCCCAAGAAACTCGTAACATCCTAGGTAGAGATAAAGCTGCC
>DATNQT010000496.1:0-5798 GCA_036703885.1 Candidatus Sericytochromatia bacterium | reverse complement strand
TCGCACACCCGAACTGCCTAGCGAAGTCCTGCGCATGAAGTATTTCGCTATGCCGCCAATGACAATTGATGAAGCTTTAGAACAGTTGCAACTGGTCGATCACGATTTCTATATGTTCCGAAACACCAAAACTGGTGAGATTAACGTAATTTACGAACGCAATCACGGCGGGTATGGCGTGATTCAGCCGCGCAATGGCAATGGTCATACTCATCATAAGAATGGAAAAGTGTCCCAAAATGTTGAGTTCAATGCAGAAAAATCAAGTGCTTTTTGAGCGCTCTTGCTAAACACAATTACTCCGAAAGCTGCTGCTTTCAAACTCAATTAAAGCCAGTCAACATTCCTTCATCCCTCTTCTAAGAAAATAGAATAGTTTCTTAGAAGAGGGTTCTTTCAGCACTACTAACTCTCGACTTCAAGATAAAAATCTTAACTCGCAACATTCGAGCGATCATACTTACTTCTCAAAGGTGTCAAGTTCAGAAATGAGGTGAGCAAGGCAAAGAATACATCTAAATTGCCAGGTTGCTTTCTTTGTTTCCACCAAGTCATATCACTGTAGAGCATCGTTACCAACTGCCGATTCTGTTCTACCGTAATGTTGGGAAACTCCAGACTAAGATGGCTATATGTTTGTTGTGAAATTGCTCGGCATACCTTTGCCTCTATAGAAAAATTATGTTCTAGAAATTCCAGAATTACTGGATTTTCATCCCTCGCAATATCCTCTGTCATCAAGGTAACGCTAGCACCTCCCTCGGAAAGGTCGTTGGTATAACCAGAGTAGGTACGGTTTGCTGACATCAGCTTGCAAGTAGTATGCAGGGGATAGCGATCCATTTCTCGACGTTGAGGTTGGTCAATCGCTGCTAGTACCGCAATACTCATCAGCACAATATTGTAGACAAGCATGAAAAACATCATGGCAAACCCCTCGGAAACTGCTGTTTGCCAAAGTCCAACACGAGAGCCTACCAAATGCAGACAGAGGACGGCTACTGATAAAACAATTCCTACCAGTAGTGGCCAAGTTTGATTGAGATTGTAATCTTTAGTTTCCGCTTTAACGCCTTTGCGCGTCACCTTAAACGGTAGACCAAACGGATTGCGAATGGCGAAGATTAGACATTTTAAAGTAGGAAAGCAGAGGATTACATCATAAACCTCATTCCAAAAGAAAGAAGCTGTATATTCTACTGCCCAACCCATGCTGCCGATTTGCAGCAAGATGAAGGGAACGAAGTAGTAGATAACCTCAGACGGAGTTGAGAGCGTGGGAGAAATGCCTAAACAGAGACTGACTAGAGGTGTCAGCATAAAGATGGCACGAAACAGAGGCTGAAATGACCCTAAGAAAAACGTGAAGAAATAGCTTTTCTGAACCCAATTCATGGTTGACCATATCGGTATTTCCTCAGGACAGCAAAAAATCTGATAATTACTGTGATGCCAGCGCGTTCGTTGCTTAATAAAGTCAAGGTAAGTGCGGGTTGATTCTCCCATAGAGATAATCTCGTTCAAGTAAATCAAGCGCCAACCACGAGTGAGCATCTTTGTGGACGTGGGAGAGTCCTCAGCAAGGCAAACAATACTATATCCGCCTACTTCTTCTAAAGCCGTCCGCCTAACAACATAAGAAGTACCACAACAAAGCACGCTGTTTGTTACATCCCGACAGGATAGACTAAACCCAAAAAAACTTGCTAAGTCATCGTATAACAGGTGATCGACTCCTAAGTTACGAGCATGATGATCGGGGTTGTAGAAGGTTTGTGGCGTTTGAACTAGGGCAAGATCTTGACACTGAAAAAAGCCGACAGTCCGAGTCAAAAAATTCTTAAACGGGACAAAGTCGGCATCCATAATTGTAATTAGCTCTCCGTGAGTTTGTGGGAGGGCATTATTCAGGTTTCCTGCTTTGGCGTGGTTATTTACTTTACCCTCAGGGCGCGTAATGTATTCGCATCCTAATTTCTCGGCTAAGGCACGGATATGGGGACGGCGACCATCGTCTAAAATGTAAACTGTTTTGTTGGGATAATCCATTGCCTGACAGCCAATTACCGTCCGACACACAATTTGCTCCGGCTCATTGTAAGTAGGAACGAAAACATCTACAGAGGGTAAATATCGACCTGACTCCACATCTTGAGAGTATCGATCTGCTTCGGCAGTACGTTGTTTGGCATTTGACCAAATAGACTGAGGAATGTGAAGGATGAACGATACGATACCGATCGCTTCAATTGCATAAATGAGCAGACTAAATGTAGCGGGTATCCAATGAGAGAGATCGATCGTGACGAGAGTACGCCAGACAAAATAGCGAACAATCAACACTAAGAGCAGAGCCTTAACAATCAAACGAGTCCAATTTGTGGATGGGATGAATGGGAGTAAGACGCAGATATAAGCAACGATAATAGTAGGCCATAAAAGATCCCAAGGTTGGTCGGGCGGCCTCAGGAATTCAGGAACCAAGCGGCTATCTGATAGCTGGAGCTTTGCTAGAGACGCTAGAGAACGACTCTTAGATGATTCTGGCTGGGAAAATGGTAGAGTTTGGGGTGATTCTGCCTGGGAGAATGATGAACTCTGGGATGATTCTGATGGGGAAGGTGAAAGAAGAGGCGGAGTTGGGGATGAATCTAAGGGTTTCTCTCCAGAAAAAGAGTAGCCAGTAGGGGCAGGTGCATAAAAATCTTCTGCCGTGAAGAAGGTTGGTCCGTTGCTAGTCCATCGACTCACAAAAATTGTACTTAGAAATAAAACTAGACCACAAATCAATATTGCCCAACTCCAGGGAGAAATGGATGGTTTAGCTGGGGCTTTCGTTGCTTTTTTGGAAGTACGAGATTTGAGCCACATAGAACTTTTTCAGTCGTTAAGAGTTCAAGAATTCTCTAGGGGTTTAGTTTCCACTCTGGTTCGAGGGAGAACCTTGTACTGAAAAGAACGTTGGGCCAGTACTTGTCCAAGTACTTGTGAAGACGGAGCCGACAAATAGAACAGTGCTGCTCACAAATATGACCCAAACCCAAGGAGAAATGTAAGTTTTGGTACGAGCTTTAGGTAACGATTTTGGCTGGCGAAAGTTGCTCTGCATAGGAGTTAATCAGAGTTTAAGAGTGGAGTAATTGAGTGTAATGAAATGTTCTATTTGACTTTAAATGTGACTCGACCCGTATATCCTACGAAGCAGAAGAGATTAGGATTGCCCTTGGCTGTAGTTGAATCGAGATCGACGCGCACCTGTGTGCTTCTGGGTAGATTTGGGATACTTGGCACGGCAACATCTTCTCCTGCTGAGAGCCGTCCTACACCCGAACGAACTAGACTAACTTTTCCCTGTAACACTTGAGAACTAGAGCCGTAGAGTTCCACTGTGGCGGGTGTACCGGGTTGGAGCGATCGCACGGCTTGCTCATCCACAAATACATCAATCCAACGTCTACTACAATCCAACAGTTGCCCTAGAGATTCTCCTGGCTGAACGTATTTACCGCTTTGGGCATTCAGACGCCACATCACTCCTACCGTTGGAGCATTAACTACGACACTCTGCTTGCGTTCCAAATCTGCTTTAGCTTGAGTGAGTTCTGCCTGAGCATCTTTAATCCCTTGTTGAAGAGTTGCAATGGTTTGGCGTTGATCGGCAATTTGGAGTTGCATTTCTTGCAGACGTATTCCCGGATCGTAGTTACTACGAGCTCTCGATAAGGAAAGTCCGAGTTGAGCGGCTTTTTGGTTAGCACGAACCGCTTGAAGGCGAGCTTCAAGTCTGGTTATTTCATACTTGCTCTCCTCTAGCTCTCGTTGGGCATCATCCAGTTGGACTTGAGCTAAACCCCCTTGCTCTCTTAAAAAGCTTGATCGCTTGTAGCTCGTTTGGGCAATCCGATAGCGGGATTGAGCTTTTTGAAGTTCTGATTCTACCTGTAATGTAGAATCTTGGGCTTCAGCAACTTCCAAGTAAGTTTGATTTTGGCGATCAGCTGATAACGATTGCAGGAGTGAAAGTTGTCGTACTAATTGAGCCTGAGCGCGTTCCAGTTGAGCCTGCTGCTCATTAATGCGAGTATTAATGGTTTGAACTGGCAGTGAGCTAACTCGCTCGTTTTTCAGGGTAATGAGAGTCTGACCTTGAGAAATAACATCTCCAGTTTTTACGGATAATTGAGAAATGGTTCCTTCTGCGGGCGTTTTAATATCTGTTAAAACCCCGTTTATAACTGCATCGCGGCTAATTACAGAAGTAAATCGAGTCCGAATCAATTGCCAAGACCAAACAATTAAACCAATGCCTGCGGTAACAATCACTAAATTCGATAATAACGAGCGTGTGGAAATTGAAGGTTTGTATTCCTGTGTGTTTTGCATGAAAAAAATCCAGGTATATGAGTTTACGGAGAATACCTAGAACGTTGATGTATGGTTCTTCTTTTTTGAGGCACTATACATCTAAACCACCTCCGTAAGGGAGAACAAGAACTATATACATAGTTCGTAGAAGTGGCATTAGTAGATGCTTTATTTATGGAAGTAAGCTAGTAACTCAACAAGTACAAGCTTACCGAAGCAATAATTTTTCTGGGATTCCGGACGAGTACATTAGCCTTTGGATACTAGAGCCAAGCTGAATCTAGTTATTATTTACGGTTGCACCTTAACAGCTCTTAAGTTCTAGATCTTCCCCTTAACTTATCTTAACGAATAAAATTTTGAATGTCTAGTACCAAAAGTAAGATTTAGCGATGCTTTGATAACCAGGTAGTAAAGCTAAGGCTTACATATTGATTGAAATGATTAATCTTCATCTACTCTTCATGAATATGAGCAACTTTATAGGGTTGCTTCATCAAATATTTATCCAATTAGGTATAAAACCCAAGCGGAGTATCCTAACGACATCTAGCAGTAATACGTTACGCATTTAAACCTTTGAGAGATCGTTCTGAACATAACTCTGTTCAAAGTAAAAAACTTTCTCTGTCCTGGGTTAATATTCTACTTGCGCTGCATTACTCAGCCTTGCTCTAAGCGATCGCAAAATAATAATACCACTTCATTTCTTTTGAAAAAGAATAAAACCCTATATATACGACAAAAGCTAAATTCACAAATTATTCACTTACCAAAACTTAAATAAAATTCTTATAGATAGGCTCTCAACAAGGGCGAGTCAATACAAGTAATGGATTAGAATCATGACTCTTTAAAAGCGACTCGCCCCTACATTGGATACTTTCATTCTTTGTTGTGTGCGTCCCCTCATAGGAGTCTTGCACCAACCAAGATTATTCTCGCCGATCCTGATAATCTTCAGAAGACATAGGGTCTAACTCCCAACGTCGGTCATCACGCTCTTCTAACATATCTTGGGTTCTGAGAAATACGCGATCATCCGTTTCTATCCCAACCGCTGCTGCCAAATCCTCAGTTACATTTTGATCGGGGGTTGGAGTCATTCCACCAACCGCTTCTTCGCCAACTACTTCTGCTTGATACAAATTGGCATCAAGATCGCCACCAGTTACTTGACCACTAAGCGTAGTGCCCTCTGCTGTAGTTTCTAACCTCCTGCCGATGCCAACATTACGGTCTGTTATCCCCTCATAAGCAAGTTCAATTTCGTCAAATTCCCGACTCTGCCCCCGTGTTGAACTATTCGGTTCACGTTCGTTAGCTTTATTAGCCTTATCTTTTTTCATTTTTAGCAGTTTAGTGTGTTTAGTTAATGTTCGTGCATCCACAGCCTAACGCCTTACTCAAAAACAGGTTTATCACTTTAGATC
>DATNQT010000495.1:0-10603 GCA_036703885.1 Candidatus Sericytochromatia bacterium | reverse complement strand
AAGAGAGAGCCACTAGCGTATTGGTAGGTGTAACCACCTGCGTCAGGGCGATCGCTACCCAAGAACCACTTACCAATTAGATTTTGCAACTGAGTAGCGCTGCTGCCTGCCTCTAAATTGCCAATCCCAGAATTTATATTGGCTAAATTACCGTTAACAATTTTGTCAGACAGCACATACACGTAGTCCTGCATATTAAAGCGACTAGCGTTGTTAAGTATCCTTTGCAGGTCGTTAAACTCCCTACCATTGACGACACCACCATCTTCAGCCTTACGGAAGATGGAAATCATGTCATTACGATCTAGCTCTCCATCCTGGAAACTAGCTCTTACCTCGCGACGTAAACCAGCATCTTGTATGAACCGAGGTCGTCTGCCCGTGCGTTCGGGGCTACCCACTAGAGAGCTATCTTCACTGAGTCCTGTTAAGGAATCTCCCCTTGTGTTAGCTGTCAGGGCATCTGCGGCTAGATTTGGGCTAATAGTGCTGTTGGCGGCGATCAATGTTAAACTATCCGGTTGACCAAACAAAAATAAGTCTTCCGGAGTATTGCTAAATGTTTCATTTTTATAAACTAATGCTGTCTCTAGATTCTGGTTGACAGCATTGAGATAGAAGTCAACATCCGAGCGCGAACTCAGAGCAAGTTCATGTTGAGAAACAAGCCCACAGCAGGAACCGGTTGTTGGAGTGAGAGTATCAATAATGCCTGCGGTGCAGGGATTAACGGAATTACTGCTAACCGATGTGTTGAGCGTACTCGTCTCCGGCAGGACAGTATCAAACATGACTGTTGTACTCCTAGAACTTCTATCTATTTCGATGTAGCTCTGGGCTGATTGAACTTATGCAGTAGCATTCCTGCAAAAGTCAATCTCTGCTAGTAGCTATAAATACCAGACTAGGCTGTACGGTTCAGTCGTGTCTTACTCCAATCGGGTCATCCAATCGGGCGAGTTTTTGGACTAGAGTGTACGGTTCGATAAGTAAAAACACCCAAAAGCCTTTTATGGACTGTGGCGAGTACTCAGCACTCAGCACTCAGCACTTTGCTATAGCACTTTCAAGTTAGGCTCCATGAGATGAAAGCTCACAACTCTCATGATGAAAATCACTTTCTCCTGACCCCTATTTTCAGATTAGATGTTAAAACCATTTAGTTTTGCTGGGACAATCTCCTTAGCCTCCTTGTTGTTGGGAACTCCCCAACCCCATAAGTTAGTTGTCGATCTCAGTGATGCTCAGGTATCTGTTGTAACAGCGGAGCGTGTGGTAGCAAAATATCCCGTTTCAGTTGGCAGATCGGGGATGGAGACTCCCACAGGTATTTTTCACGTCACAGATATGCGGAACGATCCGACCTGGATTGACCCATTTACCCTCAAAGTTTATCCACCCAGTCCTCTCAATCCCATTGGGGATCGGTGGATTGAGTTTGCTACTAAGGGGAACAACAAAATTGGATTCCACGGGACTAACCAGGAGCATCTGATCGGACAACCCGTTTCCAGTGGTTGTGTGCGAATGAAGAGAGCAGACCTGCACGCTCTCTACAAACGGGTAAGCATCGGTACAGAGGTGGTGGTACAACCTTGACGAACTTAACTCGATGTAATCCTTCAACCACCTACTAGCGATCGCCGTACATTTGTTTTCTGGTGAATCACTCAATTAGGATGGCTGACCCCTTTGTTGAACAGGCACTTCGCCGCTACAAAACCAGCAGCTTAACAATCCCTTGTATTAGTCGTCGATGTCGCTAGAAACTTACGACAAACCTCTTGTAATTGTTCGATTTCAATAGGTTTAGTCAAGTATTCAGTTGCTCCCGCCAAGCGCCCTTGCACCTTGTCAAAAACAGTATCTCTGCCTGTGAGCATGATAATCGGTAACTTAGAAAATTGCGGCAGACTTCGCAGCGTGCGGCAAAGCTCTAAACCATCAACTCCTGGCATAGAAACATCCAGTAGCAAAATCGCTACTGGTTGCCGGTAAATTATAGATAGAGCGTCCGTAGCATTACTCGCTACCAAGACGTTGTAGTCTTTTACCAGCACCTCTTTAATCACCTCTTGTATGAAGGTACAGTCATCGACGGCAAGAATGGTCGGTTGCTGACTTTGTAATTGCATACTTTCCTATCTTTCAATAAGCTGAAAGGACGACATCCAAATAAAGTTATACATTTAGGGATTTGAAACTAAAAAACTATGGATTATAAACTCGTAATGTGTATGATTTTAGCTTGAACTATTTTAACTAAGTCTTATTATTTATTAATATATTGTTCATGAGCTTGTTAGTATCAACACAGTTCAGTTGGAAGTAAATTGACGCAGCAGCTCAGTACTGTTGTTCTATTGAACCCACCTGTTCTTTGCTGAATCTGGTCTTTGGAGGGTAGCCACTTCATAGGGCTGGATTCGGCTGAACTGAATTTGTTAAAAACTTATTAAGCTATTTGGTGTGAAGTCAGTCCGATTAGCGATAGTAACATAAGTTTTTAAAATGATTAACATGGGTTAAACCTATAAAGGCATAGTAAAGATAAGAGAAGCCGTTCTAAAATTAGTTAAGATTATATTATCAAAAGGTAGTTGATAAGCATGGGCTTTTACGATAACTAGTCAGTAGTGAAAAAATTATAGTCCTTAAGCTAGGCATCAGGCGACAAGAACTTGAGTGATGAAGCATGAGAGCTAGCGCCTTATCTTTAAGCGTTGCAAAAGGTCTGGTTAATTCAAAGCAATAAAATTGCAGCTTACCAAAAAGTAGTGTTTACAACAAAGATGAGTCGGTATCGTCACCAATAATTGAAACCAATAAAACTCAAAAACTTGAGAAAATCTAGCTTCGGCATAAAAAGGAACGCAAGCAATGAAGACGCTTTTGTTTGGCAATGGAGCAGTTAACCTTGATGATGTGTACCCGTATCAAAACATCAGTTCAGCTCCAGAAGCGGCTTTTGACGATTTAACTCGCTTGGCAGCTTGCGTTTGCCAAACACCGATCGCCCTACTATGCCTCATCAATGATAAACGGCGGTGGATTAAGTCACAAGTCGGTTTAGAAGAAGGCGCAACAGCGTCTTACTTGGCTTTGTGTATTGAAACAATTCTGCAATCGCAAGCCTGGGATTCTCATCTATTAATAGTTGAGGATGCCTTAGCGGATCGGCGGTTTGCTAGCTACGAGCTAGTGAAACTGGAGCAGAAAGTCAGATTTTACGCGGCTGCCCCTTTAGTCACACCTCAAGGACTCATGCTAGGCATTTTGTCAGCAATCGATCACGTACCGAGATCGTTAAGTACTCAACAACAAGAATCCCTAGCGGCATTAAGCAGACAAGCGATCGCACAGTTAGAGTTACGGAAAAATTCAACTGACCTGAAAGTAATTTTAAACAAGCCAGAGTGGATAGAGAAAGCTCATACTGAGGTAGAACTCTACTCTTCCGGAACTCCTCCTTTTGAGGAATTCCCTAGCGCTAGCGATCGCGCACAAACGAAGTACAATCCAGAGATTTTATTAGAACAGCAGGGCAAAGCTCAAAAATCGGGGATGCCAAGCCCGAACACGAGCGTGATGCCCCAGGAGACAGTAGAACCGAGTTTAGGTTGGTGCGATCGCAACAGTTTATGGCGTGAAGCTTATCACTTTTTTAGCCGTTCGCCTGAACTTTTATGTGTGATCGGTTTAGATGGTTACTTCAAGCGGGTGAACCCAGCATTTGAAAAAACCCTAGGTTACACAACAAAGGAACTCCTTTCCAGACCTTTTCTTGATTTTGTTCATCCTGAAGACAAAGTAGCAACCCTAGGTGAACTGGATAAGCTTGCCAGCGATACGCCCAATACGCCCAGTATTGGCTACGAGAATCGCTATTGTTGTCGAGATGGTTCCTATAAGTGGTTAACATGGAGCATCTTTGGGCATTTAGAGGAAGGATTAGTATATGGAATCGCCCGTGAAAGCCCAAAAAGCAAGCGTTCCAAAGCGACCTTGTTAAAGCGATCGCACTCCTCAACTCTAGAAGCCGATATTGGAGCAGCACTTGTTGGACAAAGCGGGACATTGCAGTCAAGCCTCAAGCGCTGTACAGAGGCAATGGTGCAACATCTCGACGCCCTTGGTGTTGGGATTTGGACGGTTGATCCCATGACTGTTGGCTCCAACGGCTTCTGGCAGCTAGACTTACAAGCGTCATCTGGGCATCTTATCCCTGCCGACATCTTCTGCGATCGCATTCTCCCAAACCACAACCTCTTTGGCATTATTGTCCAAACTAGGCAACCCTTACATAGGCAATTATCTGGTCAAGGCGGTGTAGCTGAACAGGAGGTAGGGGGGCAAGGAGGACAAGGGGGACAAGGGGAACAAGGAGGACAAGGGGGACAGGTTTTTACCGATATCTCACAAGAAAATGCCTCGCCTGCTTCCCCTGCGCTTTCCTTCTTCAGTGGCTATCCTTTAATCATCGAATCGCGCCTAGTAGGTGTGATCGCATTGCACAGTTGCGAACCGTTCTCGGAAGTGGTTCGTGGCGTTTTAGGGTGGGTAGCGAATGCGATCGCTGTAGCGATTGACCGTGCTTGGGCACGGGAAGAACTACTCAGCCGCCGAGAAGCACTGCTGTTTCGGTTAGCTAGTCAAATCCGTAACTCCCTCGACCTCAATACCATCTTGGGTATTGCTGTCACGGAAATTAGGAATTTGTTAGGGGTTGACTGCTGCAACTTTTTGTGGTTCTGGTCAGAGTCGAGTCAACCTAGCTTGAGCGTGACTCACGAAGCTTGTAAGCCAGATATACCGAGTCTTTTGGGAGAGTGCCCACCGCCATACTTGGCACGTCTAGCACAGAAAATTCGCAATCTAGAGACGCTGCGTATTGACGATCTCAGAGAAGTATCGGGTTTAGATCCGGAAACGCGATCGCTCCTAGATGCTTCGGGCTTGACCTCCGCACTGTTGATACCCCTCAAGACCAACACGGGGCAACTGGGAGCAATTGCCTGCACTCATTATGATGGTCCTCGCCCGTGGAGCGATCGCGAAGTCGAACTGCTGCAAGCGGTGGTAGATCAGTTGGCAATCGCGATCGAACACGCAGAATTATTTGCGAAAACTCGCGCTGCTGCCCTTGCCGCTCAAACCCAGGCACGTCAACTAGAACTTGCTTTACAAGACCTTCAGCAGACCGAATCGCGTCTCATCCAAACTGAAAAAATGTCCAGTCTTGGTCAAATGGTTGCCGGGATCGCCCATGAAATCAATAACCCTGTCAGTTTCATCACAGGTAACCTGAGCCATGCCAATAACTATATCCAAGACCTTCTCAACCTAATTGACCGCTATCAACAGCACTACCCCAATCCTGTCGAAGACGTTCAAGAATGCATTGAAGACATTGACTTAGATTTCCTTCTCGAAGACTTACCAAAAATTCTGTCTTCCATGCAGATGGGGGCTGACCGCATCCATGAGATTGTCCTGTCGTTACGGAACTTCTCGCGCGTTGATGAAGCGGAGATGAAGCCTGTCAATATCCATGAGGGAATTGACAACACTTTACTGATTCTCCATAACCGCTTGAAGCCCAATGGCAATAATCCTGGCATCATGATTATCAAGGAGTACGGCAATCTGCCACCTGTAGAGTGCTATGCCGGACAGCTTAATCAAGTTTTCATGAATATTATCAGCAATGCGATCGACGCCCTAGAAAACCAACCCGAACCGCGAAACATCACGATTTCCACCTCAATCTGCACTGAGGATGAGGAATTAGAGGATTGTTGGGAGTCTTCTCCTAACTCTCAAGAAACAATTCTGACGCCCTCAGTTGCCATTCAAATTCGCGACAACGGTTTGGGAATGACACAAAGCGTTGTCCAACATCTCTTTGACCCATTCTTCACAACCAAACCTGTAGGTAAGGGAACGGGTTTGGGGCTGTCGATTAGCTATCAAATTGTAGTGGAGAAACACGGTGGCATTCTTAAATGTAGCTCTGAACCTGGACAGGGTGCCCAGTTCTGGATTCAAATTCCTATTGCACCGCCCGTATCGCCACGCCAAATTAAGTAACGTACTTTTTGCTTCTTGGCATTATCATTTCTACTCCCAATACTAAAAAGGGTAATCCCACAACAAACCAGCTTTGAAGTACTCCCGTACTAATCAGGACATAATAGCCAGTGCTGGATAAGCAAAACGCTAAACTGGTGAAAACAAACCGTCGATCCTCAATATTCAAGGCAGTAACAGGCAACAGAATAGAAGCATACCAAGGCATTAACCAAGGAGTCGCTAATATGAGCAGCGTCGAACTCATCCATCCTATGTCTAAGCCTAAGCTCTCGGCTGAATAACGGCGTTGCAAGCTGATTTGAACTAGAACCACTAAATAGTAAATGCCAAAAATGGCATAAGTTATCAGTTTGAACTTGGAAAGAAGCTCCAGCTTTAATTGATTAGTCAAGTCAGGAAAATAGTTTAAATAGGTTTCTAGTATTTTATGAAACGACCCAGCCCTATATTTTTCTACCCCTGGATTGAGCAAGCTTGCCCAGGCTTCAGGTGTCGATAAGAAGGTAACCGTGAGGAAGCCAACTATTCCTAAGGAAACAACGACAGTGAGCGCTAAACTCAACCAGCGTCGCTGCTGTATAAAAAACGCGGCTACCAAAGGCAGCCACAATATAGGTAAAGTTTTTGCCATGAAACCTAACCATATTGTTAGAACCCCCATTAAGTAGTGCTTGTATTTTAAGCAAAAAATTAGGAGCAAAAAGGTAGTACAAACAAAAACATCAACATGAGCACTTCCTACTTGCTCAAAGAGAATAAGAGGATTGCACAAATAAGCTAATGTTACCTTCTCTAAATAAGAAGATTTTTGGGAAAGCAGGAAAACCAGGTAGCCATTTAGCAGGTGTGCTGCCAAACAAATTCCTTTAAATAGATAGATCGCTAGAAGTTTACTAATTGGAACGAAAGCCGCACATACTATAAAGAAAATCTGAGATACTGGTCCGTATGTGGAACTTTGACGCCATCGCAGAAAGTCATAGAATTCCGTTCGCACACTTCCCGCACTATGAAGAAAAGGGTTAACGTCTTTTAATCCCATCAAACCATAATGTAAATATAAATAAATATCATTTCCCAATGGAAAAGTTATAAACCCTAGTAACAAAAAGGGAAAAGATAACTTAAGAATTTTTGAAAAATTTAGATTTTTATAGCTGTAGCCTCGCTGGGGTTGAAAAAGCCAAATGATATAGATGGCATTAATAAGTAAGTAGAGACTCCCGATAAAAATCTGAGGAAACTTATCTTCTAAAGGAAAAGTTGGATAATCGCCACCTGTATTAGTTTCGATACCCAAAAACTTTGTATATCCTATGTAGACTACTGCTGTACATAAAATGGAAGAAAGTATCAGGGCTAACGTAACTAGAATACTTTCCTGTTTTTTCTTTTTTGCTGTCAAGTAACCGAGTAGCATATGTAGGCTCCAAATGGACTTTAAAGTTCGAGGTGGTTATGCCGTTTTGCCTTTTCTAGAAAGTTTAACTTTTCCCAAAACTATTGACCAGAGCCAACCTAACTTCTAAGTAAACTGAATCTGTGGTAGGGGCAGGGTGCAGCCCGCCACTAAACCAAGATTTGATGTCGGCAATTCCCAAGAGGTTTTTTTTAAAGATACGTATAAGCAAGCAAACCTGCAATCAAGAAAATCTATAAACGTTGACAACGACATAAATTCTACGGAGATAGTTTTTCAGAATTTGATTGCTCAACTAAGCTGCTGTGCATCCTCAAGAAGCTAGATTAGCTTAAATAGCAATGACAATCTAGCTTCTCGATCAGAGATTCTACTAAAGCATTCAAGACAACAGCCGCTAATAAGCCGCCTCGGAATGTCCCCTCAATTGTAATGAAAGGAACCTCAGAGCGCATTAATCGGCGCTTTACAGCAGGAGCATGGCTAAATCCAATCGGCAGTCCAACACTAGAGAATGGTTGTAGCACCCTTACCGATGCGGACAAACGATACCAGATTAACATCCTCACAGGCTTTAACACCAGTTTTGAGAGCCAGTCTACTTTAATATTCGGCGAGCGATCAGATAAATCCGGCAATAGCTGTAGCAATAGAGTTCTGAGGGTATCCACCTGCAAAGAATGGACTTCAGACTCCGGCAACTTGCTAATGTGCAACAACTGAAATCCCCGTTGCTTCAAGGCAACAATTCACCGCAACCGTGGGACATCATTGTGAGTGTACACGCGGTAGTTACTGCGCGATCGCACAGGTGTCGCCAACAACGCGGAAGCCCGATCATGTCGCACCATTCTAGGGGTAATATCATTACCAACGCAATGAAGAATGGCAGCAAATTTCTTCTTTAGCCCGGATGCGGAATAAGTTAATTCATGGTGTTCGAGTCTATGAAACTGAATACTGTAAGGAACAAGCAGAAAAAATACTGTTTGTATTGGATAGTATTAAGCAAAAACTAGAGGATAACTATGGTTATAGTGGTTGGGATAGGCTTTCGGTTAGGAAAAAAAGTAAACTTCATCTCGATCCAAAAATAAAAACAAGCAAACTATTGTAGGGCCGCGTAGCTGTGCAATCTTGCCTAAAATTTAATCAATATCAAAATCTTATAACGATATTGTTTTGATGGTTAGTTCTCTACGGGATGTATCGACAACGTTGGTTTATAAAAATATAAGCGATCGCCTTTAGTTTTAAAGTAAGACTTAGATAAAAAAATGAAAATACTCATTAAGATAGATGTAAAACTGTGAGCAAGGAGAAAGCAGCCTTTTTCACTCTGGCAGACTTTGATATGCATTGGATTGTCCAGTCTCTTTCAAGCCAAAGTGTAGTGTCCGTGCCACTACTGCAAGAGGCAGTGAGATTAGAGCTTTTGCAAGAGGCTTTAAACTACTCTTTTGTAAGAGAGGCTGGGGTAGTTGGTACGGGCGATCGCATCGTCAAACAAGAGTACAGTTCCTTCGAGACGTTTCCTTCCTCATCTTTGTACATTCGCCTCATGGGTGAGTTTCAAACCCTAATGGATGAAGCTCTCGCTGACTTGACAGACTATCCCTTTACTGTTCCCTTGCAGTTCAACTCGATGGTGTTACAACGTTATCAACCAGGGCAGTTAGGGATTACCCCCCACAGAGACAGCTACAGTGCTATTAACCTGATCTGTATTTTCAACATTAGTGGACAAGGCCAATTGTACCTGTGTGCCGATCGAATGGGGACTAACTCTTTTGAAATTGATACTACTCCAGGCAATGTCGTTTTTCTAAGAGCGCCTGGTTTCCTAGAGTCCGCTCAACGTCCGTTTCACTACATCACTAATATTCAGTCAACCCGATATAGTTTTGGTTTGAGGCAGAAGATTTCGAGAGCGCGGTGAACAAGAAAGGGGTAGCTTAGAATGAATTTCGCTGACTTAAGCGAAAAATAGTCGTTTGTGGAAAAACCTGCTTGGGGGGCTTCCCCCCACTGGGGGACGGAGTGCCTCCCCCAGACCCCTGCACAAGAGACCTCTTGCATAAATCCTGAATGCCCCCTAAATCCCCCAATTTGGGGGGACTTTGAATGTATTCTCCCCCCAGAATTGGGGGGCTGGGGGGGCGAAAGTTGACTTTTGCAAGAGGTCTATTGAGCATGATTCTGATATCCCAAGACTAACTACCTGCTATCCTCTGTAACTTGTGGAGGCGATACCCAATGGCAATAAGCAGAGTCAAATTACTTGATGTAGTTGCATTGACAGTCGATGTGCCTGAATACAACTTGTGGCGTGGGCAAGTTGGGACGGTAGTTGAGGAGTTGGCTAGTGGTGCTGCCTTTGAAGTTGAGTTTAGCGATAGCGAAGCGCTGCTGCCTTCGGCAGATCGCAATGGGCGCACTTATGAATCGATTGGTTTGCGTCCAGACCAATTTATGGTACTACACTTCGAGCCAGTGCCTCCTGATGCAACACCCGAAATGGCAACAGCGGCGGGCTAAGTTACCTCTCGAACCAGAATACGTGCGGCACAACGCGATCGCTTGTATCGTTCAAGTATGTTTTGGGCGATCGCATCCACCTTACCAGCGGCAACCAAAGCAACACAAGTTCCCCGAAACCAGTATCCGCTAGGCGAGTAACAAATACTCCCTTCCTTTCTTTCAACGTTTTAATACCAAAAATAGTAAGCTTCAGGTTCATTATCGTTATCGTATTCACTCTCCTCATCATCTCCAAATTCTCTACTATCTATTGGAGTAACTTGCCGCGTTGAGTCATAAAAACTAACATTATGGCTTTTTAATGTTCCAAAAAAGCGTCTTCATCAATATGATCATTTTTACCTTGTGAAGGAAGCCAATCTTTAATTTTTGCTTCATAAGCGAGAAGCCAATTGGTTGAATATAACTCATCGGTTGTCATTAATGATTCCCATCTATTTAAATCTAACCCTGATGATATAAGCCCTTGATCGCGCAAGTCTAGGGTTACTAGAGCGACTACAGAATCTTCAATTTCAGAAATCTTCTTAGCCGCTTCCTCCTTTATAG
>DATNQT010000494.1:0-4366 GCA_036703885.1 Candidatus Sericytochromatia bacterium | reverse complement strand
CAGCGATCGCCTCTTTATGTTTCAAATACTTAATATTTAATATGTAGAATAGCCTTATTTTTTCAGAAATATAGGCATTTCTTGACAAAAATAGCTAAGTATTAATTTATACAGGTGACTTGTTTAAGCAATTAAGAAATTGCTTAAACAAGTACTATACTCAGGAGCCTGTGCTATTTCCTATGAAAATTATTAAAGTTTAAGCTATTAAAACCTACGTACTTAGAAGAAGCGTCTGTAACAATTATCTCTATTATAGGATGCTGTTTTTCTGTATTTCTAGCTAGTCCAATAGCTAAAAAGGGGCAAAGACTCCGCCACGGCATTTTTATTTATCTCATTTTTTTACTGATATTGCATTGGAAAGTCCGAAACAGGCATTAGAAGCTTGAAAAGGACATCTACAATGCATATTCCCAGCGCTATCGTACTAGCAAATCTGTTAATTGCAGGTTTAGTCAATAATTCTACGAATGCTGAATATCGCTTTGAAAAACTTCATCAGTCTGACTCAGTTCAACAACAGTTATTAGCTCAACATTCAAATCTAGAAAAGGACTGCCCTAATGATGGGCAAAGTCCTCTTCCCGGCTGCGGACGGAGATAAGCTAATGAGTATTCAAGTTCCTGAAAGGACGTGGGGCAATCCAGACAGGGGGAAGTGGAGATGCAATTTAAATGAAGATTAGCTGAGAACCAGGCAATTAATAACTTGGTTCATTTAACTTCATTCATGCTGAAGAATGCAAGTTTATCTTCTGCCTTAGCACTCAGCACTTTCAAGTTAGACCCCACGGAAATTCCTCTTCCCCCACGCCCTATTTTCAGATTAGGCAGGATTCCACTTACCGTGAAAACTATGAGGAATAACCGCAGGTAATACCAGCCGACAAACAGGTTCCTCATGGAGGCGATCGCCATCAAACACCACAACCTCACTCGTGTCGGTATTGCCGTCATAAACAACCGTTAGCACCCAACCCTGATTAGGATTTAGCGCATCGGGAGCATAGAGTGCTTCGGAAGGATAGCGATTTTCACCCATGTCAGCGATAGTTAGGCTATAGGTTTTGTAGTCAAACCGAGCGATCGCGTTATGCAGCTCTTTGCTAATATCTCCTTCGTCACGGTGTACGACTAGATAGGTATGAGGTGAGGCTTGTCCTACTAACTGAGGTGGGACAACGGGGAATTCACAAGATCTGTCCAACAATTCTTGAAACTGCATAGCTTTACCCGTTTGGGGATTGAAACGCGATCGCCATAGAGTTCCCTTTGCTTTTGTATGAGTTTGACCTGTTGCCACCTCTTTCAAATACTGATTCGTCTGAAAATCTGGATAACGGACAAAATCAATCACAATTGAGCCATCGGCATCTGCATAGCTATTGCCAAAATGCCACTGGAACCAAGGTTCAGCTTCACTGCGACTAACCAAAGAAAGCGTTTCGCGATCAAGAACGATAATCTGAGTTGCCTGACTCGGTTGCCATTCCAGCGCGTCGCTGAAGCTGCTCAAACCTATCCCAGCAGGCAGCAGATTCACCCGCACAGGTGGCACAAAAAATACCAAATACTGCCCTGCTAAGGCAAAGTCATGCACCAGAGGTAGACCATCTAGAGGTACTGAATTCTGTTGGATAATCTTGCCCGTGCGATCGCTTTTGTAAACCCTTAAATTGGCTATCAGTCCAGGCGCAATGCCAAAGTTAAAAATCTCTCCCGTCTTTGGGTCAACCTTGGGATGAGCAGAAAACTGTGCTCCGTCCTCTAGCTGGGATAAACTATCTGTTCCCTTGGTTTCTAACGTCTGGAGGTCAAGGGCATGGGGATTGCCACCTTCCCATAAGGCTAACAGCTTATCAGGTAATGGCAGCACCGAAGTATTGGCGGCATTTTTAAGGGGTTTGAGCCATTGATTCCAAATCGGTCCCGGTGCAGTCATGCCATAGTTACCGTAAAGGAATTTATTCGCTGCGGCTTCTTCTAAATAGCCAGAGGTTTGCACGTAGCGATAGAGTCCGGTGGCACCTGCGTCCGTAAAATGCACTCCCAAAATTGCCCCATCACCATCAAACCAATGCCCTACTTGCATCCCACCGCGTTCCAAGCGTGCGGGACCATTGCGATAAAGCGAACCCCTTAAACCTTCTGGGATGTTGCCAGAGAGGATGGGTAGGGGAGTGGGAGCAAATTCTGTTGCGGGTTGGGCGATCGCATTTGCCCAAGCTTTTCTTATTGATGTTGATGGTTGACTAGCCGTTTTCATAGATCGCGAAGAGGAACACGCTCATAGTTGAGCTAAAAATAATTAAGATTGTCTAAGTTTAATCGTCTTGATAATAGCGCGATTAAACCTCTTTCAAAAGGGCGATTAGGCTACCAATAAATTGTGCTAACGCGCTATTTGGCATAAAAGTAGCGACAAAGCTATCGCCAGCTAGAGCCAAAAATTTGAAGATCGGTCGTTCTAAGGGAAAAAGGGTTCCTGCTATATCAAAAGCGATCGCTCTACGCGAATTCCTAAAGTAAGCGCAGAAATAGGGAAAAATTCCAGTTGGTTTCAAGGAACAAATTGATTGGTTTTTAATTGAATATTTTTTGAATTGATTTCATTGGATACAAGCCCATGATTTTATTGATAAAAGTGTGTCTGTAGGCAGATATTGTCAACGGTTTCTTGTGTTTTAATTGGCTGACATAAATGGTTCGTGAAAGCGATATCCCCGACTTATTAGAGAATGCGGGATCTGAACCTCTAACATCTCACAACTCGAATAGGACTGTTATATGAACTCCAGCAATAGCTAACATACAAGGAGAAAAGATGTCAGAAAGTACGTCAAACTCAGAAATGTTATACCGAACTCGCGAAGCTGGTTGTGCCAGAACTGGTCAAACAAAACATCGGCATTCTTGGCATGAAAAGTATGGCAAACGGGATTCTTTTACGGTCAAATACGGTAACGCCAATTGAGTGTTTGCACTATGCATTGAATCTGCCCACATCGGTTGTGATTACGGGAATTGACAGCATGGAGATTCTCGATCAAGCGTTTGAAGCGGTGCGGACATTCCAGCCAATGAATGACGAGCAGGTGCGATCGCTATTAGCAAAAACAGCACAAGCGGCATCACGCGGCGAGTTCGAGCCATTCAAAACCTCATCAATTTTTGACAGCACTGCCCAGAATCCGGATTGGCTGGGAGAGGAGC
This sequence comes from Candidatus Sericytochromatia bacterium, assembly GCA_036703885.1. Taxonomy (GTDB): domain Bacteria; phylum Cyanobacteriota; class Cyanobacteriia; order Cyanobacteriales; family Coleofasciculaceae; genus CADCTM01. The sequence goes on along the minus strand of DATNQT010000494.1, from coordinate 1,150 downwards.
CACAGCGCATCCAGCAATTGATGTCAGCGTGATCGAGAGAGGCGAAGAGAAGGGTCTTTCCTTTGCCAATTCGAGGACTGCGATCGCCTGCTCACGGCTAACATTAGAAAATGATCGAGAAACACGGACTAATTACTGTTGCGGAGCTTGGATGGATTGAAAAACACGCTCTATGTGTTCAAAAACTTCATCCTTAACTCGTGCGCTAATTGCATAATACTGAAGCTTTTCTAAAAATACGGAAAAATAAATTTCTGGGCATAATGCGAGCATGGACTTAACAAAGGGGACAAGCTCTATAAAAACTACATCGACTCGTCTTGTGGACAAAACAACCTTTGCTACCTGATTGAGTGATGAATTAGTACATTGCCCACTTCTTCCCATTACAAACGTGATTGAAGTTAAACCATATTGACTAGCTTTGAAAGCAGCATGATCTACATCTTGCAGACTAAATTGTTTATCTTTAACCTCAATCGCTACAAAAACTTTACCTCCCCTCTTGATGTCTATATCTGCTACTTCCTTAGACGAAGCACCACTTTGATTGACTGGATGAACAACAACTTCAAAGCCCACGAACTGGTCGAAGTATACAGATAAGCTCGTTCCAGTTATGATTGCAGCTACTTGTCCTTCAATCGATCTAGTAACAAACTCCTCAACGAATTCAATGATTTTTAAGTGGGAGCCTACTGAAGTTGAAATCTCTGGAAGAAGCTCACTTAAAGCAGTTAATCTTTCAACGGCATATCTTACAGCAATACAGAGGGCCTTGAAAGCTTGTTCGGAGGTTGTTATCTCAGAGAGTATCTTATGTAGTATTAGCAAAAGCTGCCTATCGCTGCCAGCTCTTACAGCATTCGATGGAGATATGGCTGGAAACCGAGCTGGCTTATTGAGGAATGGCTCATTTGAACCTCCTAGAGAACGATTAAGTAATTGACGTTCAAGTGGCACTACAACACCATGACATAAGCTTCGGGCATCATAAGCGCCATCAAGGTTAGCTCCTGCTTGAAGAGAAAGAGCATTGATACCTGGGTTAGTTGCTTTTCCCAAAAGAGCTGTAACAAGAATATATCTGAACGTCAGATGTTTACCTTGGATGATTGTCCTTATCTCCGTATTCCACTGGGTAACTGGA
>DATNQT010000493.1:0-3108 GCA_036703885.1 Candidatus Sericytochromatia bacterium | reverse complement strand
CGCTTTGCTCTGGGAGTCAAGGGGACTTGCCTATCTATGAGTGTGGAGCCATAACCGATAATTTTCTGCACTTCCACTTGAGCCTTCCAAAGATCAACTCCCAGCGATTGGAGGAGTTGTGCACAAAAGCTGGTTCTTTCGGCAATTAGTCCCAGCAAAATCTGTTCAGTGCCGACAAAGTTATGCCTCAATCGCCTCGACTCATTTTGGGCTAGCCTTAGCACTTCGATCGCTTGTTGGTTAAATCCTTCAAAACAGTCATCTTCACGAAATCTTCTGGCGAACATAGACTTTTGCTCCAGAAAGAAAATTGTTTCAAGGGGGCAGTTAAAAAGCTGGGCAATTTTGAAGGCGAGGGGGAGGCTTGGGTCAGATTTCCCCGTTTCCAGCGCGTTTATCGTTTGACGACTCACATCTAAACGCTCTGCCAAGCTCGCCTGAGACCAGTTGCGTTCAGTCCTAAGAGTACGTAGACGGTTTTTCATTACTTGAAAACTGATTCATCGACGTAGCTCTATCTTGATATGACTCTTCAAGAGTAAGCCTTATTTTACTAAAATGTCAACTTAGCTTTACATCTATAGATCTATCGGCAAAGGTTAGCCTTGAGTCTAAGGCAACTCTTGAAAAGATACAACCATCACTTAATAGAGTAAGGAGGACTTGACACCTGAGGAAGGATTTTTCGGGATAGATGAGGATATGCAAAATTTGCATAAGGATAAAAAAACGGTGGTTGCTACAAGTGCTAACCACCGAGATTAAAAATAGGGAGGAAATCCTAGAGACTTGGAGTAAAAACTTGTACCATTTTCAGATTCAGGCGCTACCACTAGCGGTTCAGAAGACTCCCAATCTTCTGCGAGAGGTAGCCTCAAGAAAGTGAGATCGTGTTACTTAGGTTTGACAAGCTCTAGCAGAACTCTACGTTAATTCTGTCTACAAGGTCTGTCTCAACGATTCCCGAAACCTTGGTAAAAAACTTTTGCAAACACAATGAAGCCATGAAACCTCTCGTCCCACTCCCCATTCCCTATTTTCAAATTAGTGGAGGAAATTAACAAGAGAAAAATTTTGCTACAACAGAGTATTCCAAATACGAACTATCTATTACATCTATGGACGTTAGCGAACTGCTGGAACAATATGCAGCAGGTAAGAGAGATTTTCGTGAAGCTGACCTGCGTGAAGCTAACCTAAGTGGGGCAAACCTGAGCGAAGCTGACCTGCGTGAAGCTAATCTAAGTGGGGCAAACCTGAGGGATGCTGACCTGATTGGTACTAACTTGAGTGATGCTGACTTGAGTAATGCTGACTTGAGTGAAGCCAACTTGATCGCTGCCAAACTGAGTGTTGCTAATCTGAGTAAGGCTAATCTAGTTGGTGCCAACCTAAGTGGTGCTGAACTGAGTGGTGCTAATCTGAGTGATGCCGCGCTGAGTGGAGTCAATCTAATTGGTGCCATCCTGATTAAAACCAATCTACGTGAAGCTAATCTGAGTGGGGCAAATCTGAGTATTAGCAACATGATTGGTGCTAACTTGATTGGTGCTAACTTGATTGGTGCGGATCTGAGTGGTGTCAACTTGATTAAAGCCAACTTAGGTGGAGCTAGTTTAAACGAAGCTAAGTTGTATCGAGCTAACCTGGCTCATGTCACGCTCAGTAAAGCTGACTTGACTAATGCAGACTTGAGGGATGCTAACTTGGCTAAAACCGATTTAACCGGGGCGATTCTGGATAACGCCAATTTAGAAGGAACAATTCTAGGTTTGGCTGAAAGTTCCAAACCCAGTCCAGTGAGTTAGTCTACAACAGCATTGAGCCTAAAGACAGCTATTTCCAGCTTGCGCCACGTAGGCTTATCGCTTTATTTATCTCCCTTACTCTTCTTGCTGGGTGAGGGGGTTTCGTTTTCTTGAATTTCCAGCCATTCCAGAATCAATTGAACCGCTTGCTGGCTCATTGTCGTTCGATTCTTTGCACAGGCGACTTTAAATCTAGTTCGATCTGTCTCGGACAGAAAGATTCTAAAATTTACGCTCTTCTCTGCTTCTGACATGATTGACCTATGAACACTAACTACCCTAATTATTTCATATGACTAGGGCGTGTTTTCAATCTTTATTGGCTCCGTCCATAATTTGAGCGTGTAGTCTGCACTGCAACTAGTGCAGCGACGTTCGGCGAGCAGTTCGACAAGCTCACTGTCCGCGCTTAGTCGAGCCGGAGTGGAAATAACTATCCAGTGGGGCATTGGTTAAAAGGCTTACTGTACAATCAATATTCATAAAAGCCTTCTGCCTCCTGCCCGGTCACTGAGCGTGTCGAAGTGCTGCCTTCTGCCTTCTTGCACTAGCTAAGTATTGGGCGATCGCTAGCTGGTTGAAACGCCGCTGACCAAACGCGGCTAGTATGCTCTCGTAACGTTTCTACCAGAGTACCGTTTTTGATATCCCACAATCTTAAGGTCTGGTCTTCGTGTTTGGATGAAGCGTTCCGTGACATACTCCCTAATCACGGGTTGTTGTGTTAAGCCTGGCTCGACGGTTTCAATAAGCGATCGGGTGTGGGTTATTCGTTGAGTTACGCTGCTGCGTGCGGAAATGACTGAAGTTGCCGATACAGTAAAAAATAGCCAATTGAGTAATCTCTTAAATCTTATTTCTTTAGCGGGTGCAGGTGTAACAACGGCTACTACAAATTTAATTACTCAAGATTCAGCAGATTTGTCAAGTGCTTTTGGTCATATTCTTCAAGCAAAAAGCGATGATTATGTTGACTTTTTTGAAGGATATTATCCCATTAATTATCCCTGGAAACCTGGTCAAGAAATGACTGAAGAAGGTTATGACTGTAAATTAGTTTTTACAATGTTGTGATCGGAGGTAAAGATTTTATAAATCAAAGAGATTTTAGTTATCTATTCATCTGCATACCGGACAACAGCAGATAAGGGTGAAAGATGCGATCGCTTCCAGAATTATCCATATCTACGTTCTACATTGAGACAAAACAGACAGATAAAATCATGCAAAATCTAACCTTTACTAGCGGACAAGAACTACAACATCGCGGTATTTGTGACGCTTCTGGAGCTGTTGCTTT
>DATNQT010000492.1:0-2977 GCA_036703885.1 Candidatus Sericytochromatia bacterium | reverse complement strand
ACCGAATCCAGCAACTGCCTAATAGAATATGGTTGGTACTCCATAATTTGATGTTCTCTAGTTTTCAGCCGCCAAGTATAACACTTATATGAAGATGCGCCAGAGATTGCCTGCTTGGGTATAGTCAATACATCACTGTACTTTAGACTAAGGCGCTCTCCTCAGCTGCGCTCTCGTGAACACAAGCGTATGAATATCAAAGTTTAGTGACGGGTTTAAGATTTGCCACTTCAGCGCTATCTTCGTTCGCGGTTGCGATCTCGTTATTTTCCTGTGCGGCTTTGTCACTCAAGGAGGTTAACAAGGAAGGCGACCAAGATGAGTGGCTGTCTTTTCCGAAAGCGCGTTCGGTACCAATGCCACCTGTTGCAGGTAGCAACCGATTCACCCAACCGAGTTTTCAGAAATCAATTTGATGCCTACCACTTACGCAGGAGGTACTTCTAAAGCGCTGATATTTGTATTCAATAATACAAATTAGCTTAATATTATCTCCTTTTTCCTCTAACCAATGTCTATTGGCTTAAGCTTAGACTCCCCTAAGGTAGGAGGTTAGTCAGCAAGTAAATAACTATTATTTATTAAGATTACAAAATTCAAAATTCTTATAAGCATCTCTACCCAAAGGGGGAGTTTATTTTATGCTACCGTTTCAAGCCAAACCTCAAGCTAAACGTATCTTGGTTGTAGATGATATAGAAGATAATTTGTTTCTACTACAGGCAATTTTGGCAGACGAAGGGTATGAGGTTGATATTGCTAAAAATGGCAAGTCAGCATTAGCGAAGATAGAAGCCTCGATACCCGATCTAGTGTTGATGGATGCCATGATGCCAGGAATGGATGGCTATGAAGCAACTCGGCGTATTCGGCAAAATAAAAAACTACCTTTTATTCCAATTCTTCTGATCACGGCTTATGAAAATGCTAATGTCCCCCAAGGATTAGAGTTAGGGGCGAATGACTTCATCCGTAAGCCTATTGATTTTGATGAATTAATGGCAAGAATCAAAGCAGTTTTGCGGTTGAAAGAAATGATTAATTCTCCTCAATAAGTCGTCATCTACTTGAACTCTGTGACGCTAGGACTTTGACTTCTAGCGGCAAGATGACGGTGAATGTAGAGCCAACTCCAACCTGCGAGATAAGCTCTATTTTGCCTTGCATAAGTTGTACCAACTGCGAGACAATTGCTAACCCTAAGCCAGTACTATCGGGTAAGTAAGTGTCGCTATTACCAACTCGGAAGAAGGGGTCAAAGATACGCGACTGGTCTTCTGGCGCAATCCCGACTCCAGTATCAGTGACGGCAATAGACCACTGGTTATCCGATAGTATCTGGCATCTTAATTGGACAGTTCCCGACTCTGTGTAGCGAATCGCATTGCTCAGAAGATTCGTAACGACTTGCTGTAATCGCAAAGGGTCTGTTAGCACTTTTTCGGGAGCCTGTTCGCAATCAACCACCATCTGTAGCTCTTTCGCACTAGCCAAAGGCTGCAACATTTCAAACACATCCTTAATTAAATAGTGCACATCTGTTGCCACTGGCTGTAGTTTCATCTTCCCTGCCTCATACCGGGAAATTTCCAATGTATCGTTGATCAGGCGAAGTAACTGTCTGCCATTGCGTACCACTCGCTCAATGTGTTCCACATGGGGAACGGTGTCCTGAACTTCAGGGTTCTTTCTTGAAGAGCGCAAAATCAGCTCCGAGTACCCAATAATCGAATTCAGAGGGTTTTTTAGTTCGTGTGCCAGTTGAGAGACATTCTCCTGATTCGCTTTTAGCAAGCGAGTCAGTTCCTGATTAGTTAGTTCTGCCTGAGTTTGTAGCTGCTGTAGTTCTTGCAATCGCTCATCTACGTAACTTTTGAAACACTGGGCAATCGCTTCGTCAATTGTTGCGTCGATCGCATTATAAACTCGCATTACTTCCCGAACCGTACCCTCTAGTAGGTCTGCCTCTAACGTAGAAAATATCACCTGGCGCAGTAGACGATACTCCCGCGCAATTTCTGTTGGAGCGAAACCTTGTTCAGCCCTCAAAACGCCATGTTCCAAACTGTTCTGCACTATCGATTGAATATCGGTGTCCTGGGATCGGGAAAGCACGGTTGCCATCGCCATCAGAACATCGGGAACATGATTCTGTATAGCTGAGTGGGGTAAATCGTCGGCACTCGAAATCTGCCTATCCAAGCGAACGGCTTCAACCCAGTTTTTGGCAATCGCGTCTATTTTTTCAGCAAGTAATTGACTAAAATTCATCGGGACTCAGGTACTCATGAGGAGGAGATTGGAAAATACTCTTTGCCTGATTCTAGTTGAGCGATCGCACAATTTACCAAGCTACTGTGCCTCTTGATATACATAATTCGCACTAGAGGTTTCTGTCCGTTTTGAACTTAGGACAAAACTGACCAAAGTCCAGCACAGATTTTTTAGTTCTTGTATTCATAATTACAAGCTAGCTTAACACTATGCCCTTTCTCTAGGTAGACGATTATACAACAGGAGCAGGATTAAACTTTAGTTATGTAGTAAATTGAAATGTTTCATGAAAAAAATAGTTGGGAGACTTTTACCTGATGGTGATTGTTTCGTATTTAAAAAGCTCCCCAATATATGAGATTGGGGGCTTTATTAGTCCTTAGAAAAGGTTTGTAAGTCGATGATTTGGTAATAATTTTACAAACAATCTCTAAGGTGGATAGAATGCAAGTCTACTCCTCACTCAGATTTTTTGATTTACGGCTTCCGTAACATATTGAAATAACTCTCCCAAAATTGCTTCTGGGTTTCGATTGACAGACGAGCCACCAAAACTTGTAATTCCAGAGAACTCGTTACCAGCTGTTCCTGAAATTTCAGGGTGTTATCGAAAGTATCGCGGAAGTTTGGCATATTGATATTCTGCGTACTGGGTAGCGTGGATGACCAGCTACTAAAAATTCCTCTCTGCATATCGCTTAAC
>DATNQT010000491.1:0-9556 GCA_036703885.1 Candidatus Sericytochromatia bacterium | reverse complement strand
CTTGGTATTGCTGTATATAGTAAGATCCCGCTCGAAAATAGTGCGATCGCATTTTTTGGGAAAACAAACAATCCCAGTATTACAGGAAGGTTAACTTTTAATGGAAAAGCTATTTCTTTGGTTGCCATTCATCCACCACCACCCATCAAACCAACTTTATTCCAAGCTCGTAATCAGCAGCTAGAGGAAGTCAGTCAGTACATCAGGTCACTCTCAAGCCTGGTTATAGTGGTTGGCGATTTTAATATAACAATGTGGTCGCCATATTATAAAAGATTTGTTATTAATACCGGGCTGAAGAATGCTCGCAAAGGATTTGGAATTCTACCGACTTGGCCGCTAAAAACAACTTATCCTCCTTATTCACGAATACCCTCTCTGCTATCTTGGCTTTTATCGATTCCTATCGATCATTGTTTGATTAGTCCACAAATTAAAGTGGTAAAGATTCGTACTGGGTCGGATCTTGGCTCAGATCATCGATCGCTAATTACGGATTTAGTAGTTTTCACACCTTCTCTTTCGGTGACGGCGTGATGCGGAACCGGGTAAGGTTCTGATCGAGTTCCCTAAGTAATTCAAAGTCCTCTTCGGGCAAGGGCTGGCTTTCACTTCCTCTTACGCCCTCAGTCACTCCAGACTTCTGTTCAAGAAAGGCGAACGCCTGCCGGAACTGATGCGGGTTTGCCTCAAGGGGCGACTCAAAGTGGCAAGGAACAATTCGTTGGAAATTCCAACTCGCTACTTTGTCAGCCCAGTTAATTGTTTCCATCGGCGCTCGATTGAGAATCAACGTTTGTAAAATCGGTGCGACAAAGGGACGCCCGTTGCCTCGCAGGGCATCAAACGACTGCTTCCAATTATCCTTCCATTTGAACGGAAACCAACCAAAATACGCCTTCCTGGAGCGAGTCGGTGCTTTGAAGGCATCGCGAATCGACTGCCCTATTTTAATCGCCTCCAGCGCACTCGGTTGGAAGTAAAACGCAAACAGCGAGATGCGCTGCCATCCCTTACACAAATTTGCCTCAGTGTCCTCGACGATATCAAACGCATCGTCTTTTGCGTGGAATAGCAATGGGTACGGGTCAAGCCGGACGATCGCTGGCGGTTCCTCTGGCACGGAAAGCACTGAGTCGGTCACGAGTAGGGTGTGCGATCGCTTGTGGAAGAACGCCACTTCCTCAAATCGTCCGGGTCCGAGTTCGATGGGACCTAGCACTGCGTAGTCAAACTCTTCCGCAAAGGGGGCTTTGTTGCTGTCTTCCGGGAGAACATGAGTGCGTTCTGGAGGAAAGCCCAACCAGCTCAAAGGCAAGTTCAACGGAAAGCTCCACTGGTTCGGGGCTACGAAGACCTGTGCGTTAGGAAAACGTCTAGCGAAGGGACCGACGAAGACCTTGTGTTCTAGACCGGAGATAGTTGGCAGGATGATGTACTTGACATCGCCGTGCTTTGTTACCAATTCCTTGACGAGTCGAATACACTCTGGAGTTGGCGCAACTGGCGCATAGATGAGGAGACCGCCTGCTTCGAGCTTAATGACGCTCATGCGAATCGGCGTGACAACGTAGATTATGCCCTGCAACTGGTCAAAAGTCCAAACTGTGTCCTTTACCACTTCTGTGCAGATCGTCCGCCGTCTGCCGTAGGGGTAGAGTGGTACAGCTGGCCAAAAGGGCCATAAAAAGTCCCTAGGACTGATGCTCTGTTCTCCCTGTGTTTCTTGCACGTTCATCGTGGTTCTATCCACTCCACGACCCCTTTTCTAATGCCCAACGCTCAAAATAGTTTTGTTTAATCTCCAGAAGCTGGGGTTTAGCCAATGGTTAATTCTGTAGGCTATCTATGGTCTTACACTCTAGTTTCTCATGACCCAGCCCATTCAGGGCAGGAGGAAACTGGGCGATCGCAATAGTTTTCCTGCTTTAGCCTAGGAATAGCGAAATTTAATCCACAAAAAATATGGCAAGACATACACAGGCTCATATGTCCCGCACACTCGGAAAGAATCAGCCTAACGGGGTTAAGGACATGACAAAACGCCAGATGGAGTACTACATGGGGGCAAAGCTTTTGGAGATTGGCGTTAACCCGCAATCCGCTATCTTTCGATGGTCATTGGAAACAAAGGGCAACAACGAAGTCTGGACGTATAGTGCGTACTGGGGTGATTCCAAAGAACAACTCTTGAAACAGGAGACGGAATCTTGACACTCCCACGGCTTAAAGCGCGTGGGATTCTACATTCACTGTCAGAACTTGCTCTACCAGGACTTCGACAAGCTCAGTCCAAGTAGCGTAGAGGTTCCAACTCCTGTAGCGTTACTTTGGGATTGCCCATCCCTAGATTTCGACAGGCTCAATCTTTCAGATTTTGCTTTGAGCAAAATATTGATAGCCGCATTCCAGTCTCTTTGCAGAATCAGTCCACATGAGCAAACATGAGTTCTAGTGCTAAGAGATTTCTTCACAATCACCTTACACTGGCTACATTCTTGAGATGTGTACTGAGGTGGAACAGCAACAGCCAGTCTTCCAAACTTGGTAGCGAAATGCTCTATCCACTGCCTGAACTGATACCAGCTAGCATCAGCGATTGACTTCGCTAGGCAGTGATTCTTGAGCATATTTGCAACCCTTAAGTCTTCATAGGCTACTAAGTCGTTAGACTTGCAGACGTGACGTGCCAGTCTCTTGGCGTGTTCGGTACGTTGCCTATTTACTCTTAAGTGTTTCCTGGAATATCTAGCTCTTGCCTTGCGGCGTCCTGACGAACCTTTGACTTTTTTGTAAATGCGACGTTGAGTGCGCTTGATACTTGCTTCAGCTTTACGCAGAAATTTGGGATTAGGCTCTTGATGTCCGTTCGAGTCCGTGTAAAAACTTTCTAGTCCGACATCAAGACCAATCTCACAACCTGTTAATGGCTGAATATCGACACACTCAATATCAACAGCAAACTGACAGTAATACCCATCAGCACGTCGCACCAAGCGAATTCGCTTAATCGACTTTACAGGATATTTGTGGATGTCCCACTTACCCAAAAGCTTCAACTCACCAATTCCCTTTTTATCAGTGATGGTGATACGCCTCTTGCTTTTGTGTAGCGACCATCCAGATGTTTTGTACTCAACTGAGCGGTTGTCTTTCTGGAACCTGGGAAAACCTTTCTTTCCGGATTTCTTAGACTTACAGTTATCGTAAAACCTAGAGATTGCAAGCCATCCACGTTCAGCAGCGGCTTGTACCGCCATTGAGTTGAGGTTTTTCACAAAGGAAAACTCATTGCGTAGTTCGGTCGAATACTTATTCAACGCAAATCGATTGATCTTGGCATCTTTGGGTGCATCCATCCAGTAACGAATTGCTTTATTACGGATGAATTGCACCGTTTTGATAGCCTCGTCAATTGCCTTACATTGGCTCGCTTTTGCTTTGATTTTGTATTCGAGAACTAACATCGCTTTCCCTCCCGTATACTTATTGTATACGATTGCTAGAGTTTTAGCCATGCCGAGATCCAAGGTTTTTCCTGTGAGACTGAGCGAGAAAGAATGGGAAATGTTAAAAGCTTTAGCTAGCGCTGAAGGATTAACAGAAGCGGATTACATGAGAACCCAGATTATACTTTTGTTCAGGGAGTCCGGGTTAAAACTCTCTTAGGATTTGGTCAGCTCCGTACCTACGCTGACCCGCCTTATATCCCACGCTTGAAAGACGTGGGTTTTACGGCGTGTTCTATAAGGCAACCGTTTTCTCTGTTCTGGCGAAATGCGATCGCCTTTGCAATGAAATAGGGAGATGAGTCGCTGTACTCGCCACAGTCTACAAAAGGGTTTTAGGCGCTCATCCCGTTTTAACCTATGCTTCGACTGCTATACTCCCGGCAGGCGTAAGTTTCGTGTAGCCGCGATTTCAATCGCTAGCATTATCTTGTCCGGATGACTCAGTAAAAGCTTTGTATAGATCAATAATTGCGACCTTTTACAGGAGTCGCTAAACTCTGTAGAAAAAATTAATATCTCTCAATTATACAACAAAAAAGCGCTTAATAATTTGAGATTTACTTAATCTCAATTCCCACTATAGGTCAGAAAAGTCTATCTGAGAGGAGCATATTTTTCCACAATAAATCAATACTATAATTCTATATAAGTACCATCAAATTAGATTAGTTTACGGGCTTAACCTACTTTTATAGTCTCGCTTGATGAGGCAGAAAATATCTTTTAGATAGAGTTTTCATGAACTAAAACCTTTATTCAAGTGTGACAAGAATCAAAGTCAATACTTCCTTATTCTGTAATAAATACCTCTTATTAATTCAACGCATTAAAACCGCAAAACGCTGTGTATGAAAATAATCTGGAACTAAGAGAAAGAAGAATGTCTCCTGAAAACCAGCCAATACGCATAGTCCGCTCTGGTAGATTTGAACCTCAGAAAGTACGAAATTTTCCCAAAAGATTTATCTCTTTTCTGGTAGGAACTATAATTCTGGCTGTAGGTGCTACTGCAATAACGAGCTATTGGGTAGTTCGTAGTTTGATTCTCGACAGCTTGAAGGCGAATGCTCTATTAGAAGTCCAGAAGGCGGGGAATGAAATTGATCGGCGGTTAGCAACTCTCCTGGCTCAGGTGGAGGCTATGGCTAATAGTGATGGCATCCGCACTCTGAACTGGTCAACTGCTGAACCCTATTTGCTGCGAGAACTGAGCCGATTGCCGGATTTTCAAATGTTTCTGATGGCAAAGGCTGATGGCTCCTACTACGCAACAAAAAGTGGTTTAGCAAATGGGAGTCTCAGTAATCACAATCACTTTAAGCAAGCGTTGACAGGAAAAACCTTTGTTGACGATCCAGTGATTTTTCCCTCCACTGGAAGTCGATACGTTAATATCGTTGCTCCGATCTGGCCGCTCCCCCCTGTCAAGCCCCCTCAAATCTCTCCAGAGGGTACTTCTACGCCTACGCCAGAGGATAGCTCTAAACCTACTCCAGAGAGTACCTCTACGCCTGCCCCAGAGGATAGCTCTGAGCCTACTCCAGAGAGTACCTCTACGCCTGTCCCAGAGGATAGCTCTCAACCGGCTGGCAGCCTTATGTTTAACACGGTTAACAATCTACCTTCTAAGCCTGACCAAAAGAGTCAACCGATTGGAGAATTTGCCGCTCCTGTTCCAGTCACGCACCTATCAAAGATCGTGACCCAAACAAGCCTAGGAAATGGTAGTTATGCTTTTGCCCTCGATTCTAAGGGAATCCCCTTTGTCCATCCCGATCGCCGCCTAGTTGAACAGGGCAATAGTTTTTTAGAAGCTACAGACCCAGCTTTAGTGAAAATTGCTCAAGCAATGGTAAACCGCCAACGGGGGGTTCAGCAGGTGCAAATCGGGGGAGAGTGGGTTTACGTTGCCTACTCGCCGCTAAGTCGGGCTAATTGGTCTCTCGCCTTGGTGATTCCCCGTGCCAATTTAGAGGGAGAGCTACAAGGACTTAATTTACTGGCGTCGGTTCTGGGAGCAATCCTGTTTGTGGTAGCGATCATCGCCCTGTGGCAAATGCAATCACTCGATCTGCTGCGTACCCGTGTAGCGCAAGAGGCGCTGCTTAACCGACTGACCACTCGCATTCGGGAAGCTCTCGATCTCGAAACCATATGGCAAACGACTGTTGATGAATTTGCACTGCTGTTGGATCTCGATCGCGCGATCTTCTGTTGGTATCACAGCGACCAACAGGAGGTGGATGTAGTCTGCGAAAACCGACGCGAAGACCGACCGATGCAACTGGGTTGTTTCTCGATCGCATCCTTTGGCGATTTGGGCGAACGCCTCAGTCGCTGTGAATCGGTGCGCTTGAACAATGTTGCCAAAAACCCCAACTTATCAGCTGAGGCTAAACAGGCGTATATGGAGATGGGAATATCTAGCTGTTTAGCGATGCCAGTATTGGTTCAAGGCAATACTCCTGCGTATCTTATCTGTATTTACCGCAAGCCCCGGCGCTGGAGCGATCGCGAACTTGAACTGCTCGATTCGGTCGCCGACCAATTGGCGATCGCTATTCATCAAACTCGCCTGCACGCTCAGACCGAGGAACAGTTCCAGACACTCAGCGACCAAGCCACACGCCTTGCAGATGCAACTTTCCAACAGAAAGAAACTCTTGCTTACCTGAGTGCAATCATCAACAACCTCGCAGATGGCTTACTCGTAACGGACACTAGGGGCAAAATTAGTCACTGGAATCCTGCCCTATCAGCCATGTTTAATCTGGAACAAATCAACCTGCTCGAGCGAGATTGCCAGGATATTTTTAGTCATGAAGTTGCAGAACTGGTAACAATCACCAAAGAATACCCCGCAGAAGTCTTCACAGCAGAAGTAGAGCTTGTCGGCAACCGATTTGGTAAAGCGGTGGCAACAGCAATCCTCAAAGACTCTACCTCAAAGGATTTGGATGATACCTGTATCGGTTCGGTCATCCTGATTCGGGATATCACCATAGAAAAAGAAGTTGACCAGGTGAAGACGGATTTCATTTCCACTGTCTCCCATGAACTGAGGACGCCTCTAACATCGATACTCGGATTTGCCAAAATTGTCAACAAAAAACTTGCAGATACGATATTTCCTAAGGTTCAGAGTGAGGAGCCGAAAACTCAGCGAGCCATCAGACAGGTGGCGCAAAATATTGACATTATGGTGTCGGAGGGTGAGCGCCTGACAAAACTGATCAATGATGTCCTGGATATCGCCAAGATGGAAGCCGGGAAAGTTGATTGGAATATGCAGTATTTTTTAGCTCATGAACTGATAGAACGAGCCGCCTCTGCCACGTTCGCTCTATTTGAACAGAAACGGCTAGAAATGATCCTAGATGTCAGGGAGGATCTGCCAAAGATTTTGGGCGATCGCGATCGGCTGCTTCAGGTCGTAATTAATCTGATTTCAAATGCTATCAAATTTACTGACGAAGGCTCTGTAACCTGCAAGGCTAGTTGCACCGATAATGAGATTACCATCAGTGTGATCGATACAGGAATCGGCATCCCTGAAGTTGACCAGCCGAAGATATTTGAAAAATTTAAGCAGGTAGGAAATCCTCTAACTGATAAACCCAAGGGCACTGGTTTAGGGCTATCTATCTGTCAACAAATTGTCAAGCATCATGGAGGCAAAATCTGGGTAGAAAGTGAGTTGGGTCAGGGAAGTAGCTTCTCATTCACGCTCCCCATTAATGGGTTAGCCGTGGACGTAGTTAGAACCCTTGATCTAGATACCCCGGTCAGGCACTTTCCAGAGCGGATAGCTAATCTAGAATCATCTCCTGGTGACTGTAATAAAACCATCTTAGTCGTCGATGATGAAGCTCCTATGCGTGAACTTCTCAGACAGCAACTTAGCGCAGAGGGGTATAGAGTTAGGGAGGCTAAAGACGGAAGACACGCCATTGCAGAGGTAAAAAAACAACTTCCTGACTTAGTTATTCTTGACGTTAAGATGCCGGAAATGAGCGGTTTTGATGTAGCCGCCGTGCTGAAACATAACCCTCAGAGTATGGGTATGCCCATTATTATTCTGTCGGTAGCAGAGGAACGAGAAAGAGCATATCGTCTTGGGGTTGACAGTTATTTGATCAAGCCGATTAACACCCAAGAGCTGATCAATGAGGTCAGATATCTCCTCTCTCAAGGAACTTCCAATAAAAAAGTCATTATAGTCGATCGGGAAGATGGCAAAAATCAGTCTTAAGAGGGTTCTAGCTAAAAAAGAAGTTTCGTCTATTTTGAGTGATCTACTCAAGGCGCTCGACACTCCTATAATTATTCAGGATGCAGAGGGAAAGCTAATTATTGATAATGATAGAACTCAACCTTCAGGTAAATATCCTGTTGAGCTTTCTGGTGAGATAATTGGATGGGTAATAGGAGACGATAAAGCATATATTGTAGCATCTTTACTCTCTCATTGGGTTAAGAATGAACTTGAGAAAAAGACTCTTGCCCGTGAAACTTTGGATAAATATAAAGAAGTCAATCTTATATATAATATTGCTGAAAGGATAACTGCCTGTCTGGATCTTAAAGAGGTGGCAGAATTAGTTATTGATGAAGCTAGAAAGCTGAGATCAGCAGACAGTGGCTCATTGATGTTACTCAATAAAGAGACCAGAAAATTTGAAGTTATCGCAGCATTTGGTCAAAAATACGAGATCAAAGCCCCTATAGAGATGGGACAGGGTATAGCAGGTAATGTAGTCCTTACAGGTAGAGGAGAAATAATCAATGAAGTAAGCTCTGACCCTAGATTTGTTAAAGGTAACAATAGAGTTAATTCTCTAATTTGTGTGCCCTTGCAGATCCACGAGCAAGCTATTGGTGTTATTAACATCAGCAGTGAGGAACCCTTTAACTATACAGCAGCGGATCTGAAAATATTTATGGTTCTAGCATCTCAGGCAGCCGCCGCTATAGAAAATGCTCTTCTCCATGAAAATAAACTTAAGCAAGAACGGATTAAAAGTAACCTGGAACGATATGTAAATTCACAATTGGTTGAAGCTATTTTAAACGAGAAAGGTGATATCTCACTAGCTCCTGCCAAGATGGATATTACTATACTTTTCTCTGATATCAGAAACTTTACTACTAAGTGTGAGGAATTAGAGCCAGAAAAAATTGTGGAATACTTGAATGAGTATTTTACTCACATGGTAGAAGTAATTTTTAGTCATGGCGGAACGGTTAACAAATTTGTTGGAGATATGATTGTTGCCATGTTTGGCGCTCCTTCAAAGCTTGTTGATAGCGAGCGACGGGCTATCGAAACGGCTATTAATATGCAAAAACGTATTAAGCAAATTCCAGTCCCGTGGATCAGACAGAATTTTATTACAGGAATTGGAATCAGTTCAGGAGAGGTGGTGGTTGGTAATGTTGGCTCTCCACAGCACATGGACTATACCGCAATAGGAGATAATGTCAATATAGCCTCTAGACTGCAATCTATGGCTAAGGGTGAGCAGATTCTTGTCAGCCGTAGTATCTACAATGTTACAAAACACCTATTTGAATTTAAGGAAATTGGAAGTGTAAAACTTAAAGGAAAGAAAGAAGAGATCGAAGTTTTTGAAGTAGTTTATTAAGAATAAGTAACTTGATGAATAAAAAAATATTAATTGTGGATGATGAACCTCATATCAGACTGCTTCTAGAGCAAACCTTGGAAGATCTTGAAGAAGAGGGGGTCGAGTTACTGATTGCTGACAATGGGGAAGAGGCTCTGAATACGATCAAAATAGAAAAGCCAGATCTGGTATTTCTTGACGTGATGATGCCTAAAATGAACGGATTTGATGTATGTAACGCTGTTAAAAACGAACTCAGTCTTAAGGGTGTTTATATTATCATGCTGACTGCTAAAGGTCAGGAGTTTGATAAACATAAAGGCAAGGAAGTTGGTGCCGATCTGTATATGACAAAGCCTTTTGACCCGGATGAAGTGGTTAAAAAATCAATACAGGTTCTCGATCTTGTAGTCTCCT
>DATNQT010000490.1:0-4701 GCA_036703885.1 Candidatus Sericytochromatia bacterium | reverse complement strand
TAATTATTGATGAATTCGACGCTAGAATTCATCCTTTGATCAGTCGTGCGATTGTTGAACTATTTAATTCCAATGAAACAAATCCCAATAATGCTCAGTTGATATTTATGACTCACGATACCAATCTGCTTAGCAATAAGCTTTTTCGTAGGGATCAAATTTGGTTTACTGAAAAAAATAGATACGGTGCAACAGATTTGTACTCTCTAGCAGAATACAAAGTACCTGTACGTAACGATGCATCATTTGAGAGTGATTATATTAAAGGTAGATATGGCGCAATTCCATATATCGGAAATCTGAATCATCTGATCGACTCCCATGCCTAGAAGAAATATAAACTCTCGTGGATATTCACAGAGGAAGGTTGATACGAGGGAAGTCAGGCAGAGATTCTTGATCGTATGTGAAGGAGAGAAAACAGAACCTAATTATTTTAGGAGTTTTTGTGTTCCCAAGAATGTCGCAGAAATAGATGTGCAGGGTTTAGGAGAGAATCCAAGCAAACTAGTTCAAAGCGCCAAGGAACTGAAAGAGCAAGAAGATTACGATCAAGTTTGGTGTGTTTTTGATCGTGACTCTTGGACTGTAGAGGATTTTAATAACGCCATAAAAAATGCTAACGCTCAAGGGTTTAAAGTAGCTTATTCTAATGAAGCTTTTGAACTATGGTATGTCCTACATTTTGAATTTCTCAATACTGGTATTCCTAGAAGGGATTATCTTCGGAAGTTAACTTTCTTAATTGGTCGGGAGTATCGGAAAAATAGCGAAACCATATATGATGAGCTATTTGAGAAGCAATCTATTGCTATTAGAAATGCTGAAAATCTGCTTAGACAATACGATCCTCACAATCCAGTCAGAGACAATCCATCCACAACAGTGCATCTGTTAGTGCAGGAACTAAACAAATTTATTCAATGAGCAGACTCTGAACAAATTGTCAGTTAGAAAAAAAAGCGCTCGCCCTTTTGTTGAGCGATCGCTTTTTTCAACAGAAATAAACTTACTTCACGATTCCTAAAACAGGTGCAACTTCAGACTTGGCAACTTTAGGAACCAAAAATCCTTCCGCATAAATCTGGGGATTTACTTCCGCAATTTGGGTATAAGATTGGCGAACCTGAGCATTCACCGCAACAGTCTTCACGTCGTACATTTGCATAATCATTTTGGGGTATATGCCAATGCCGATAATCAACGCCAAAAAGCAGACAGCAATAAACACTTCACGAGGTCTGGCATCACTAAATTCTGCATCAGCAGGCAAGACACAGTTTGTACCGAAGCAAACCGCTTCCTGATTTCCCTGATTTATCAAGTCTGTATCAGTAAGGTCGCAAGTGGGAGCAATATCGCACGTAGGGATTTCACCAGAGTTGTAAAATACCTGTCGCAGCATGGAAAGCAAATAAATCGGCGTCAGGATGACTCCCACGGCGGCGAGGAAGACTGTCACGGTACGGAAGGTTGAACTATAGATGTCGCTAGTGGTTATGCCTACGAAAACTGAGAGTTCACCAGCAAAGCCGCTCATACCGGGGAGACCCAACGATGCCATCGCACCGATTGTAAACAAGGCAAACACAGTAGGCATTGCCTGACCAATCCCGCCCATTTCTTTCATCGCCATCGTGTGAGTGCGATCGTAAGTCACCCCTGCTAAAAAGAATAGTAATGACGCAATCAAACCGTGCGATATCATTTGCAACATTGCACCGTTAATTCCCAAGTCCGTAAAGGAGGCAATCCCCAACAGAACAAATCCCATGTGAGAAACCGACGAATACGCTAGGCGACGCTTCATGTTGGACTGGGCAAAGGAGTTAAATGCGCCGTAGATAATATTGACAACACCCAGAATCGCTAGAACGGGTGCAAAATAAACGTGTGCATCAGCAAGAAGTCCTAAATTTAGGCGAATCAACCCGTATCCGCCCATCTTCAGCAGTACACCAGCTAGAACCATCGATACGGGAGAGGATGCCTCGCCGTGTGCATCTGGTAGCCAGGTATGCAGAGGGAAAACAGCAAGCTTGACACCAAAGGCAACCAGCAATCCCGCATAAAGCAGCAGTTCTAAAGCAAGTGGATAATCCTTCAAGCCGAGTTCGACAATATCGAAGGTCACATTATCGCCGTAGAATGCCATTGCCAGACCAGCAACCAAAATAAAGATAGAAGCGGCGGCAGTATAAAGTAAGAACTTCATCGCGGCGTACTGACGCTTCTGACCCCCCCAAATCGAGACGAGTAGGTAGACGGGAATTAGCTCCACTTCCCACATAATGAACAGCAGCAGCACGTCTTGCGCGACGAATACCCCTATCTGTGCGGAATACAGCACAAGCATCAGGAAATAGAAGAGGCGGGGTTTGAGATCAACTTGCCACGCAGCAAACATTGAGAGTGTCGTCACTAATCCTGCCAGAAGCACAAGCGGAACTGAAACTCCATCGATCGAAACTGCCCAGTTCAGACCTAACTGAGGCACCCAGGCATATTGCTCCACGAGTTGAAAAGTAGCGCTGCTCGGATCGTAATGCTGCAAAAAGACGTAGCACATCAAAACAAAGTCTGCGATACCCACACCTAGGGCGTACCACCGCACGCGCTTGCCGTCTTTATCAGGCAGAAAAGGGATAAGCAGTGCAGCAACAAGTGGCAGCAGGACAATCGCGGTAAGCCAGGGAAATCGATCCGCTATCATGGCAGTAGGAAAATATACTTATTTCTGGATGTCATTATCTTATTAAACTTTGTAAACACTTATTCATAAATCTTTCCCGCAGATCGGTATAGGTAGCTCTATAGGTACGGCGGTTGTTGCAAAAAATCACATAAGATGCTATAAGGGATTGACCGATTGACAACAAGCTTGGCTTCTAATGGATTGTATTGAAGTAACAGGGATTCGTTGCTACGGTTATGTCGGCTATTTGCCAGAAGAACAAGTACTAGGGCAGTGGTTTGAGGTTGACCTGACGTTGTGGATGGACTTGACAGCAGCAGGACGGAGTGATGATATTAGCGATACTCTTGACTACCGTCGTGCGATCGCAACGGTTAAGGATTTAGTCAAGACATCGAAGTTTGCATTAGTGGAAAAATTGGCAAGTGCGATCGCTGATGCCATCTTGAACTTAGATCGGGTGGAACAAGTCCGAGTTCGGTTGATTAAATGCGCCGCTCCCATCCCAGACTTTGACGGCAAAATCATCATTGATATTACTAGAACGCATTCAGCAAAGTCTTAGTGGACTTTGATCACGAACGCTTCCTGCTAATGGGTGAATTTTAGTTCATCCCGTGGGATGACCGATTTGCATGAGGCTGTGGCGAAATAGTCAAGAGTAACATCGAAAAATGCTAATGCGATCGCTGTCGATTGTTGCGCGTGTTACAAAACATTCAAACTTCTAACTATTAAGGCATCATAATAATTAAAGAAGCCTTTGCAAATCGCAAACTTTCTTGGCATTGCCATCGACGCCAGCCAGGTCAGAACGTGGAGGAGCCGCCATGACCAACAAAGCCTCAAAAGACCCAGAAGCCGCTCAACCAGATGAAACCTGGCAAAGCGATCCAGACGAATTCTTCTCACCCCGCAAAAGGGAGAAGAGAAAGTTTGGCTGGCAGGGTGTGGCGCTGGGCGTAGGGTTAGGCATTGCTCTTTCCGCAGGTGCTGCGACGCTGCTTCCCAAGCTGGCTTCACAAGGCAAACCTGAAACTAAAACTCAACAGCAAGCACCACCGAGTCAAACGGTGACTGTGGTATCCGCTCAAGCCAGCCGCATCGCCCGTGTACTTAACACCACAGGAACAGTAGCCGCCCGTGACCTCGTCCCCGTTTTACCCCAAGCAAACGGCTTACAAGTTAAGCAAATCCTTGTAGGCGAGGGGCAAGAGGTGAAAGCAGAACAAGTCATGGCAGTTTTGGATGATTCAGTTCTAAGAACACAAATTGAAGGTGCGAGGGCGGAGATCGAATCAAAGCAAGCCACGGTGCAGCAAAGACAAGCCGCGTTAGAACAAGCTCGTGCTACCCAGGCAGATGCTCAACGCACACTTGAACGTTTCCAAAGTCTTGCAAATAACGGGGCAATTAGTCGTCAAGAGCTGGACACTCGCACCACAACCGCCGCAACAACAACAGAAGCAACTCGAGTTGCTCAGGCGAATATCGCTACGGCTCAAGCCGATGTCCGCAGCAGTGTGGCAAAGCTACAACAACTACAAACTCAGCTAGGACAAACAGTTGTTCGCGCTCCCGTCAGCGGCATTGTAGCGGAGAAAATAGTTAATCTGGGCGATGTGACCAACGGAACTCAAAAACTCTTCACACTTATAGGTAATGGGGCGCTGGAACTTCAAGCGCAGGTTCCCGCAACCCAATTGCCCCAAGTGCGAACGGGCGCATCAGCGAAAATTACCTCCGATACCGATAGCCGCGTCAGTCTATCAGGAACAGTCAGGGAAATTGCCCCTATAGTTAATGCCCAAAGCCGTAATGCACTGGTGAGAATTGACGTGCCAGCGACAACATTGCTGCGACCGGGAATGTTTGCGCGGGCGGCGATTACAACGACAACAAACACTGGGGTGACGGTGCCGAACAAGGCAATCCAGCCACAAAGCGACGGCACCATTATGGTTTTCCTGCTATCGGGTGAAGACAAAGTTCAAGCCCGGAAAGTA
>DATNQT010000489.1:0-4504 GCA_036703885.1 Candidatus Sericytochromatia bacterium | reverse complement strand
AATGCCGTCCTCCTCTAATTCATCACTGGCATCCAGCCCGATTAAGTCCATAATTTGGGATGGAGTATAGTAATTGTTATTGTCTTTCGTTTCAACGCCAGCCTGTTTCAAATTTTTAACTAAATAGACACCGCTGGTTCTTTGGCTGGGGTCTTTAGTTAAATAGAAAACAAAGCCCGACACCTCGCCTCCTTTTCCTTCAGTAACTAAATCCATGCTGACACTAGCTTTCTGATTGCCAGATTCATTGATTCTGTCGGGTCGTTTGTTGAAGGATTCAACGAAGTTTTTGAAATCTTCCCAGTCCTCAATGCCACCTTCTTCTTGGATTGTTTCTATGGCAGCATCGATGGTTTCCTGAATGTGTTCCAGTTTTTTGACGTGTTTGGGATCTGTGGCTGTTAGGACAGACCAAGTACGCTTTGGGGCAGAAAATTGTCTTTTGGAGTTGGGCTTAGTTGAGAGTTTTGCCGCCATTTTTTCTCACCTCCTACGAGGAAAATCGAGGTTATCATTAGGCTTGAGCTTGAACTTTCAGCAGCGCTTGAGATTGTCAAACAAGACTATGGGCTAGTTGAGCGATCGCTTTATTGATAATCCACAAGCGGGGGTGTTTGTTCGCAGGTTGGGCTCAAAAGTTCTCTCCTGACTTTGCCTCTTAGTTCTTGGTGATATTCGCCTAGCATTCTGCTGAAATTTTGCAGAAGTTCTAGACTTTGTTTGGGTAATTTTCCTGCTTTTACTGCGGTCTCTATACCCCTGGTCATTTGGCAAATGTGCGTGCTCATTATTCGCAGTTGGGCACAAGTTCTTTCATTGATAGCGGGAACTGTGTGGTTAAGGCTAAAAGCGCGTTTACGCAAGTAGTCAGACAGGCTTTTTTCACCTGATTCTGCGGCACGCTTCACTAAATCTGCCTTTTCAAAGGTGGTTAGGCGTACTCGGACTACTTCAGTCTTTCCGTTGGGTTTGGAAAGTTTGTTTTTGGGGAAAGTTGCAGTTGTAAGCACATCAATTTTCTAGGGCTAACTAATGGTTTATTAAGGCCAAGTTAAACAGCAAGGGATTAGTTCAGAGCGGTTGTTGGCATCAAGTTAACTTAGTGCTGAGCAACCGATGCTCGCTACAATTTCCTGAACCTTGATGGCAAGGTTTGCGCCGTAATTCATCCATTGCTTTTATTGATTCAATTTTCAGCAATTCTGTTGGAGATGAGGCTGTTTCTTTCGGTTTATGTTTTGTTCGGTCACAAGTCGCATTAGTGAGAAGTGACCGGAGCAGTTTTTATCATCCAGATGGCTGATTGGAGGGTGAATACTGCGGATTGGATTGCTTGTAGCCTTTGACTATATTGTTGTTTGAAAGTTGGCAAAGTGCATCATTGTTGAGTATGGTTTGCAGCCAATCGTACTTTGTTGTTGAGGACGGTTTCTGGTTTGCGATCGCCGCCGCTCAACAAAGTCTTAATATTTCGTGCTGGAAGTTTAAGTAAGTCTGAGTTGATGTTCCCAGAAGAATCGCTCTGTGTTATCGCGGCGGCGACACAGGTATTTCCAAATGTCCAAGTGTGTGTCCATTGCCAAACCTATGACGATATAAGATTCTTCATTGTCTGTCACTGCATCCGCAAATTTGAAATCCGGTTGCACCCAATGGTCAGGCAGGGCGATCGCATTTGGTTCAGGGGCGGTAGCATTGGTTGGATGCGCCATTTCAGTGGGCGTGTAGTGTTTTTGTGGCATTTGGTCGATTTTAAGGGCAAGTGAGCGCCCTGCTTACTGGCGGTAGCCAGAGGAGAGGTATTCGTCAGCTACTTGTGCTGAAGCGAAGATATGTCGTTACCCTTTGCACAAATTCTGACAATTGGGTGATTTGGGCGATTTACTCATTTTTACCCCCCTCTTACGTCTATTTGACATGGCTTGCTATGCGACTAGCGTACTAATTAGGAGGATTCAAGAGGTGTCGGAGTACAAAAAATCTCTTAAAAAGCAGCGAAAGTTAATTTAATTTAATTAAGATTTGTGAAATTTGGAGGAAAATTTAGGAAATATTAGGGAGAAGTAGGAGATATTAGGAAACAAGAGGAAATATTAGGAAATAGAAGGGTTAAAATATAAAGCTTTTTCTGGCTTTCAGTAACAATCGCGATCTTTTCTTTTTCACAAAAAGTTGCACCCTCTGTGTGGAGGATGCAACTCATGCTTTTTGTTAGCAGGTGCTATTTCTTAGAAGAACCTGACCTTTGTCGTAATATCAGTGGGGTTAGTACCTGAACCAGCGAGGCAACAGAGCGGATTAAGATAGCGATCGCTAAAATGAGTCAGCGGATTTAGGCTACATCCCTCTAGCTATTGAGACTTGCAATTACGCCTTATCCATTGCTACAGAATTAGGCATCCCATTAGCCCAAAAATGTCAGGAGTTGAAAGAAAAATTGCTGAGCGAACAAACATAAACTGTGACGAATCCGTGGCAAATGTTTAATAGGAGAGTAAAGAGGGATATTTATCAAAATGACTAAATGCGATCGCTCCCATTTTCAACTGACAGCAAACTCAGTAAATTTTCGTTTATAGGGAGCTTTAAACGCTAAAACTATATCTAGCTTAGGAACTCCAGCTTCTACTAATTCGTTAGCAACTCCGATTTCTGTACCATCCCGTTCGATCCAAATTTTGCCATCTTTAATCTCCACGTAGATGATACAGCCAAATACTCGTGTTAAATCTTGCCAACCAATATTAAGAACTTGATAGCGATCGCGTTCCGTATCAAATATCAGTTGGACTTCAGTCTGGCTATTTGACCGATTTTTGGCATGACTTTTAAGAATTGTTTGCACTACTTCACGGTAATTCATTCCTTCCATAGAACAATCTCCTCTCGTTCTGGGTTAAAAATAAGCAATTTGAGTTGATGTTCTGCAATTACTCTTTGAATAAATTTACGACTAAAAAATTCATCGTAAATATCAACTGTAATTGCTAAATACAAAGTTCTCTCTGGCTCTGTCAATCTCAAGGCTGAACGGTAGTTGAGGCATTGACCAAGTGCTATGTGAAACTCAGTCACGTCTGACGCTCCTAGAAAAGATTTTACCTCTACTGCTATCTTTTGACCAGTTTTTTCAGCAGCTAGGATTCTCTCTGCAGCTAAGTCTATGTAAAAATCAATATCCTCAGCTTGAATAAATAGAGGATCGTCTGTAATTGTCCACCCATCTTTTTCGAGAGATGTTTTAACTGTATTGTGAAAGAAATCTTTAGCTGACATTAAGAAACTTTGTTTTCAAGCTAATTGTTAGGATAGCACAAGTATACTACAGAGATTTGCGAAGCGAAGCGTTCGTCTAGGACGAGGGTAAAAAGTGGTTTAAGTATAATCCATAACATACTTTTAGCTGTGCGTACAACAGAAGTCAATGGAAAATTTTCCATTGACTCCTAGGCGATCGCCCCCTAATATCAATTCCGGTTAGACCGGAATGATGGGGAGTGGTCCGTGGTCCGTGGGGGAATGTGGAATTATTGACCTTGACTTTATCATTCCCATCCAACCGGAAACGATATAAAACCCAGCCACCCCCACTCGACTAAACCATTTCCAACTCCCTCGGTTTCGATTCAGTCGCAGGCGCGATCGCAGTTCGGGACTGGGCCAAATCTTTTTCCCGTTCTACAATCATCTCTTGAAAACGAGCCGCTGCTTGCTCTGTCAGGGGAATTTGAACCTCCCCGGTGTGAACGTTGGCTTTAAACACGGTGCGCTTGGACTCGTTTCTGACGAAGCAATCCCCGTTCGGCTGCACGTAAGCCGTCCATTGGTTGTCGCCAAACTTGAAGTGCTGAGTGCTATCGGAAGGAAACTGCGATCGCCGTTGCTTGTATGTTTCCGACACGACGCTAAAGAGCGTGTCTTGCAGAGAAAGCCGCCAGTTGTCAGCTTTAGCGTTAGTGGTGTCGCGTTTTCCGTTATTAACTGCCGTTTCTGGTTTTGAAGCAGGTTCTTGTTGGAATTTTGGCGGTTGGTACGTGCTACTGTTTTGAGCAATTCCGTTTGGGCGGATCGCTGAGCGAATCGCGTTTCCCGCAGGCTTCGCCAAATCAGAAGTCTGAGATACTTCAGGTGAATCGATCGCGGGCAATTGAATTTCAGGCAACCGAATTGATTCGCGATCGACTTTCAGCATAACTGACCTGCCGCCTTTGTCGGGGGAAAGCGTCGCCTCAAAAGTTGTTCCAGGGGGAAACTTAGGACTTTCAGGGGAAAATGTACCCAAGTTTTTCCCGTCCAACTGGATAATGGGAGTGCCTTGAAATCGGTAATATTTTTCGTGAGTGGGAGGTAAGTCTATGGTTCCCACTTGCAGAGTTACTTTCCGATCCTTCCATTTTGACTTGGAGAAATCTTCCTCTGAGTAATCGTTATCGGGATGTTTGACATTGACTACTTCTATTTGATTTACCCGATAATTTGACAAAGCATCGGAGATTTCATCCAT
>DATNQT010000488.1:0-12798 GCA_036703885.1 Candidatus Sericytochromatia bacterium | reverse complement strand
GCTCCGCAGTAATGCCATGCTCAAAGCGCAACAAGAAGCCGCCATCGACGGGATTTTAGTAATTGACGAAAATTGGCAAGTTGCTTCTTGCAATCAGCGTTTTTGCCAGTTGTGGCAGATTCCGGAACCCCTTATCGCAGCGGGTGATGAACAACGGTTGTTGAAGTGGTTAGAGTTTCAACTAGCACACCCCGAAGAATTTCGGCACAAGGTCGAGTATCTCTACGCTCATCCCACTGAAACGAGTTATGACGAACTAACCTTTAAGGATGGACGCATCTTTGAATTTTATTGTGCCCCCGTACTATCGTCCTCAGGTGGCTTCTACGGCAGAATTTGGTACAACCGAGACATCACCGAGCGCAAGCGAGCTGAAGCGGCATTGCGCGAAACGGAAGAAAAGTATCGCAAATTAATCGAGTTAGCGGGTGATGCGATCATTGCGGTGGATGCCCAAACAGGGATTATCTTGGACGCCAACCAGATGGCTGAAAAGATTTTAGGACGCTCCAGAGCGGAAATCATCGGTTTGCATCAAACCGAAATCCAGCCTCAAGAACGGCTCGAACAATACAGCGAAATTTTCAAAAAACACATTGAGGCTTGTGGTGTATTCCAAACCGAACTGGAATTACGTCGTAAAGATGGGACGCTTGTACCAATGGAGGTGAGCGCCACGGTTGTCGATGTCCAAGGCAAAAAAATTGTTCAGGGTATCTTCCGAGATATTAGCGAGCACAAGCAGACAGAAAAGGCACTCAAGCAAGCTAAAGATGCTGCTGAAGTCGCCAACCGCGCCAAAAGCGAATTTTTGGCAAACATGAGCCATGAACTACGTACTCCCTTAAATGGCATTTTAGGATATGCCCAAATCCTCAAACGCGAACTCAGTTCTGGTACGAAGCAACATGAACGGGTAGGCATCATTCAACAATGCGGCGAACATCTGTTAACGCTGCTTAACGACATCTTAGACCTCTCCAAAATCGAAGCCCGGAAAATGGAGCTGTATCTGAGTGATTTTCAGTTCCCCCATTTTCTGGAAAGCATTATGGAAATGGTCCGTATCCGTGCTGAAGAAAAAAACATTGCCTTTCGTTGCCAACCGCTTTCCCCGTTGCCTAGCTACGTGCGTGGTGATGAAAAACGCTTACGACAAGTTCTAATTAATCTCCTCGGCAATGCCGTTAAATTTACCGATACAGGGGGGGTAACGTTTCAAGTTGGCTATGTAATGGGGGATGGGGAATGGGGACAAGGAGAATTTTTAGATGCTCTCCACTCTCCCCCTGGTTCCCCTGCTTCTCCTAAGAAAATGCGCTTCATTGTGGAAGACACGGGGATCGGCATGGCACAAGACCAATTGCCAGAAATCTTTTTGCCATTTCATCAAATTGGCGATCGCACTCGTCGGTTTGAAGGTACGGGGTTGGGACTAGCGATTAGCCAAAAGTTAGTGCAGCTGATGGGTGGTGAACTTAAAGTAGGAAGTACTTTGGGTCAAGGCAGTGTTTTCTGGTTGGATTTAGATTTACCAGAAGTGTCAGAACAAATTGAAGTCACACAGCTTAACAAACTTAACATCATTGGTTTGAAAGAGAAAAAGTACAAAGTGCTTGTGGTGGACGACAAATGGGAAAATCGCTCTGTTCTGGTTGACCTGCTTGCGCCATTGGGGTTTGAAGTCGTACAAGCAACAGACGGACAAGATTGTATAGATGAGGCACTGAAGACTCAGCCAGATGTAATTTTGCTCGACTTGGTGATGCCGGGAATGGACGGTTTTGAAGCCGCTAAAAGGCTACGACAGTTACCTACCTTAAGAGATATTGTCATCATCGCTACGTCAGCCAGTGTTTTCGAGTACGACCAAGAAAAATCTTTAGCTGTGGGTTGTAATGATTTTATCTCCAAACCCGTGCAGGCATTTGAGCTTCTAGAACAGCTACGTCAGCATTTGGGCTTGGAGTGGATTTATGAAGAGTCCTCTCAACCGTCTTTGGAGACAGCTACTCAATTTGAATTTCCTCATCCAGAGATAATGCCTCAAGCCCTTAACAGCCAGGATGTTCTTACTAAAGCTTTGCTTCCTAGTGTTGCTCCTCAATGCCTAAAAGAGGAGACACCTGGGCCTGCGGTTCCACCACCGGAGGAAATTGCTGCCCTGCACGAACTGGCAATGATGGGTGACATTAAAGGTATCCAAGAGCAAGCCACAAGACTTGAACAGTTGAGTGAGCAATTTGTGCCCTTTGCCAAACAGCTGCATCAATTGGCTAAAGGCTTTCAGGAAAAACAAATTCTGGAATTTGTTAGAAAGTATATAGCGGGGAATGAATGAGTGTCGAATATTCTGGTCAAGGTACGATCCTGATTGTCGATGACAGTCCTACAAACGTAGGGGTGCTGTTTGATTTTTTGACGAATGCTGGCTTTAAGGTTTTAATGGCTCAGGATGGCGAAACAGCTCTTCTAAAAGCCAATGGCGACAGTCCAGATGTCATTTTGCTAGACATAATCATGCCCGGAATCGACGGATTTGAAACGTGTCGTCGCTTAAAAGCCAATCAGTCAACTCAAGACATTCCGGTAATTTTTATGACGGCACTTTCTCAGACATCAGTAGTAGTCAAAGGGTTTCAGCTGGGTGCAGTGGACTTTATCACTAAGCCAACTCAGCAAGAAATCGTTCTTGCTCGTGTGATCAGTCACCTCACAATCCAGAAGTTGCAGCATTCTCTCCAAGAGCAAAATATGCAACTGCAACAGGAAATTCAGCAGCGCCATCTAGCAGAAGCGGCTTTACAAAAAGCCAACGAGGAACTACAACGTTTGGCGACGTTAGACGGCTTGACTCAAATCGCCAATCGTCGTCGATTTGACGAATGTATGAGTAAAGCGTGGAGTATCTTAGTTCGAGAGCAGTTACCACTGTCTTTACTCTTATGTGACGTTGATTTTTTCAAGCGTTACAACGATAGTAAGGGTCATCAAGCAGGAGATGAATGTTTGCAACAGGTTGCTCAAGCGATGAAACATTGTGTTAAGCGTCCGGCTGATTTAGTGGCTCGTTATGGAGGAGAAGAATTTGTTGTGATTCTACCGAATACAAATGGGGAAGGAGCGCTTAAAGTTGCAGAAGACATTCGATTGGCTGTTAAAGCATTAGCACTCGTTCATCCTCAGTCTCCAATTAGCCAATACATTACGCTGAGTTTAGGAGTTTCTTGCACAATTCCCTGCCAGAAATCTTGCCCTGAAAAATTAATTGCTGCTGCGGATGGGGCACTTTATCGAGCGAAAGAAACGGGACGCGATCGCTCTGTTTATATCGGCTTAACTCCTACAGAAGATCCGAGTGTTTTTGCTAGATGAAAATTTTAAAAGAAGGTTTGCCTTGCTTAAAGAAAAAGCTGCAAAGTATCAATGTTTGATTTTAAAATTTATCTGTATTAATAATATAAATCAGGAGGTTAGGATTTTACGGACTAGGAAAAAGTGATTTTATTATGAGAGTTATGAGCAATTGCTCAGAAAGCCTAACTTAAAATTTCTATTTCTATTTGCTATATATCAATTTATCTCTCCAGTAATAAAGCCTTTTATTTCTAAAGAAATGTGTCTTCTTTCAAATAAATCGTTATTATATACACTTCTTCACCAGCAAATAAACCCCAACTGAAATGATCGATGAAGCGTCCAATAAAGGTGTCATTGTAATTGTCGATGATAAACCGACTAATTTGGGGGTGCTGTTTGACTTCTTGACGGATTCTGGCTTTAAAGTCTTAGTAGCTCAGGATGGTGAGAGTGCAATCCAAAAAGTTGAATATGCCCATCCCGATCTAATCTTGTTAGATGTAATGATGCCGGGAATTGATGGGTTTGAAACGTGCCGCCGCTTGAAAGCTAATGATTCAACTCAAGATATTCCGGTGATTTTTATGACCGCCCTTTCCGATATTGTGGATAAGGTCAAAGGGTTCAATCTCGGTGCAGTAGATTACATAATAAAGCCGGTACAGCAGGAAGAAGTAAAAGCTAGAGTTACAACTCACTTGACGATCCGAAACCTACAAAAGAGACTACAAGCGCAAAATTTGCAGCTACAACAGGAAATCAAGGAGAAACAACAGGCACAGGAGTCGCGTCAGCAAGCTGAGGAGAAATATCGCAGTATTTTTGAAAATGCGACTGAAGGCATCTTTCAAAGTACTCCTGAGGGAAGGTACATCACGGCTAATCCTGCCTTGGCACGTATTTACGGCTACAAGTCACCTGAAGAATTGATGACTCAGATTACTAATATCACGCAGCAACTTTATGTGGAGCCAATGCTTCGCGAGGATTTAGCCGCTCTTTTGGAGAGGGACGATACTGTATCAGACGTTGAGTCTCAGGTTTATCGCAAAGATGGCAGTATTATTTGGACTTCGGAGAATATACGCGCTGTTAAAGATGATATGGGTAGAATAGTCCATTACGAAGGGACTGTTTCCGATATTACAGAGCGTAGACAGACTGAAGTGGCTCTGCGCCTAGCTCGGAAAAAATCCGAACTTCTACTACTCAATACCTTACCGCAAGCGATCGCAGAGCGTTTGAAAAAGGGTCAGCGCACGATTGCTGAGAGTTTTGAAGAGGTAACGGTGATGTTTGCCGACTTGGTTGACTTTACCAAATACTCGGCTCAAACTTCTCCAACAGAACTGGTGGAAATGCTCAATGTGATTTTCTCGAAGTTCGATCAACTGGCTGAACATCATGGTTTGGAGAAAATTAAGACCATTGGGGATGCCTATATGGTTGTGGCAGGGTTGCCGACAGCGCGTCCGGATCACGCCCAAGCGATCGCTGAAATGGCATTGGATATGCAAGAAGCGATCGCCCAATACAACACTGATACAGGTCAAGCTTTCAAGATCAGAATTGGTATCAATAGCGGACCTGTCGTTGCTGGCGTGATTGGTATCAAAAAATTTAGCTACGATTTGTGGGGCGATACGGTAAATATTGCCTCTCGCATGGAATCTCAAGGGATACCGAGTTGTATTCAGGTTACAGCCGCTACCTATGAGCGATTACGCGATCGATATCTGTTTGAGGAGCGAAAACCTATCCAGGTCAAAGGTAAGGGAGAAATGACCACGTATATACTTAAGGATCGAATATGGCTAGACCTCTCCGAAGATTTATAAAGGTATGTAAAGTTATAGAAATACAGCTAAATTAAGAACGAAGATTTTACATTTCTTTACATAATTGCGTTTATTTACGTGTAACTACTTCAATGTAACTAACTAATAACGTAATTTAAAATAAAGCGATTTATCAAAGCTTTATAAAACCCCCCAGATATTTTAAGAGTTGGTAAATTGCTGTCTGGGCACTTGACAAATAAATCAGTAACCTTAAACATACTTTCAAGATTTCGTAAAGTTCTTGAATGATACTTCCTTCTGTAGGCATAATAAAAATCTCTGGAAAGAGAAAAATAATTCTTTCTGCTCTAAGGAATCGGCAGCTAGCTCAGGGAAGGATTAAGTTACAAAATTTAAGTAAAAGTTTGGCTTTGCCAAATCTTCATACAATCCTGATTCTATTTAAAGCTTCTGTAAATTCTAGCCGTAATACTACCGTAATACCACTTTTGTCGGATAATACAAAAGACCGGGAATTGAACTTAGCTAGTAAGAGAGATGTGAGTCTTCCCTAAACTTCTTTCAAAAAGAATTTCTATCACTTGTAAGTTTTGAACTTGGCGGTAAGACTTAGGGAATTTCCCAACAGCCGCTCGAATTTCTGCACTCTTTCAACAACACAAATAGGTAGGTATAATTCATGACCCTAGCTAAATCGCAAGAGCAAATAATAAATCCTCCTAAGCCTAAAAAGGAATTGGAAAAATCTCTAAAGCCTCTATCAGGGTTACTCAATAGAGTTATTCTTTTTGGGGCAGGAGCAGGATTACTAGTTCTGGGAATTTCGCTGACTGTGAATCGTGTCACTTCAGTTACAGCAACGAAGGCATTTGTTAATGGCAAAATTATTACAATTACCTCGCCAGTTGATGGTCAAGTTCAAGCAAAGACAAAACTTGACTCAGGAATGCCAGTGACGATGAAGGAACTACTGCTAAAAGTGAACGAGCCGACAGCTAAGTCCGATTCCTTACAGACTCTTAAGATGGATTTATTTGCACAGAAGGCTCAGTTGGAGGTGATTGAAGCAAAGATTAGGGAGGTAGCTCAATCCAATATTAACCAGCCATCCACCAATCAAAAGCCCCTGGAAGAAGAAAGTAATAAACCACAGGAACTAGGTTTTTCTCAACTCAATTCAGATACTGCACAGACTTCCGAAAAATTAGCCGTTCGTTTAGCAGAGCAAAATGTAAAGCAGGCTGAAATTGAGTTAAAAGTTGCCCAAAGTCATGCACAAGTTGCTCATTCTAAATATGAAAAATTTCGATATCTTGCCAATCAAGGAGCTATGTCTACTTTCTCTGTAGAGGAAGTAAAGAATAACTGGAACGTCAGTCGAGAGCAAGTAGATGCAGCTAAAGTTAGGCTGGAAACCGCACAGGTTCATCTGGCAGAACGACAAAGGTTACAGAAAGTAGCGTCCCAACCGAAATTCACTGAAGTATCTATAAAGACGACTACAAAAGAACTCAATCCAGAACTTGTTGAACTTCAGCGACGCAAAACTGACCTGCAAGTGGGTATTCAGGCGAAGGAAAAAACCATTGCTGAAGTTGAGAAGTCTTCTAAAAATAAAAAAGACTACCAAATTTTAGCTTCCAACCAAGGGGTATTGTGGGAAGTCTTGGTACAAGACGGAGAGCAAATTCGCTCAGGGCAACCTTTGCTAAAGCAATTAAATTGTCAGCAGCTTTGGGTAGATGCCTTCGTTAATCTTGATGACTTGAAGCGAATTCAAATTGGCAGCCCTGCACAAGTAGAACTTTACGCCAGCAACTTGAAACTGGATGGCAAGGTGAAAACCATTCGTTCTTCATTGTCAGGTGAAGCAAAGTTAGGGCAAGACGTAGCCGTAAATCCTCCTGATACAAAGAACCAGCAGCTAGCTCAGGTGAGGATTGAGCTACAAAATCCGCAAGAATTGAGCCGCAATGCTCAAAGTTCAGCGCAATTCTGTCAAGTCGGACAAATAGCTAAGGTCAATATTGGTCAAGAAAATTCATTATTTACAAATCTATCATTTAGGTAAAAACTGATGAGTTTTCGCGCCTGGAAGTTCTTTTTTTTGTCCCTAGTCACTGCCTTCTTTATCGTTGATTGGGTTGTATTAGGTCAGAGCTTAGATGGGATTGTAAATAAAACAGAGATGCTGTTACCCCTAGTGTTAGTGATGGGGATAACCTTCATGTGCCGTGCTATTTTTACCAATGCACCTCCCCTATGGCTCAAGATTGTTTTAACACTAGGTGCTTCTTTTCTGAATATTCGTTACCTGCATTGGCGAGTCACAGAAACGTTGGTATTAGATTGGTATAACGGCCCGATTAGTCTAGGCATCTTCATAATGGAGCTTATTGCCATTGTTAACGTTACTATTCTTAATTACCAAACCTTACTACCGACGAATCGAAGCCCTGAGGCTGATTTGGGAGCGCAACGAATCAAGAATGGACAATATACTCCCACCGTAGATGTGTTTGTCCCCACCTACAACGAGCCAATGTTTGTGTTGAGACGAACAATTGTGGGATGCCAAGCGATGCACTATCCCCATAAAGAAGTTTGGTTGCTAGACGATGGCAAACGACCAGAAGCAGCAAAACTTGCAGAAGAATTGGGTTGTAACTATTTAACTCGTCCTGACTCTGCTCATGCTAAAGCCGGGAATCTAAACAATGGTTTGAAGTCAGCCCAAGGTGACATTGTCGTTGTATTTGACGCGGATTTTATTCCTTTAGAAAACTTTCTAGAACGAACCGTTGGTTTTTTTGAAAACCCTGATGTGGCGATGGTAGTAACACCTCAAAACTTCTACAATCCAGATCAGCCAGAGGTTAATTTAGGGGGTCGAATTATTCCTCATGAGCAAACTGTATTTTATAACATTATTCAGCCGGGACGTGACTTAACTAATAGTGTGGTTTGCACGGGAACATCAAGCGTGATGCGGCGGAAGTATATCGATGAAATTGGCGGAATTCCTACCGGGACTATTGTTGAAGATTGGACTACAGGAATGATGCTGCAAGCTAGGGGATATAAGTCTATTTTCCTGAATGAATTAGTGAGTATTGGTGCAGCACCAGAAAACTTTTCGTCCTATCTTGTGCAGCGAATTCGGTGGGCAGAAGGAACAATCAAGCTTCTGTACACTAAATACAATCCTATGTTCCTCCCAGGATTAAACCTTGTCCAGCGAATCAACCATATGTCCGGCGTGCTTTTTTGGATCGATCAAGCTACTCAAACTGTGAGCTACATTGCTCCAACTTTGTTTTTCTTCTTTGGGATGCGCTCGATGAATACAAGTTTACCTGACATTATTTATTACTGGGTACCCAACTACTTTTGCGGGTTACTTTTGGTATCTTGGCTTATTGGTAGTCGGACAATTATAGTGACGTATGCTTATAATGCTTTAATGGGTTTTTATTTAGTTCCTACAATTATTAGTACTTTTCTGTTTCCTAAACGTAAAATCAAGTTTAAAGTTACGCCTAAAGGTTTAACTCAAAAAGAGAGTTCTCTAGATTTCAAATCTATGCGACCCATTCTTCTCTTTTTAGGTTTAAACTTAATATCTGCTGGTATTAGTATAGTTAGAGCACAAAAAGCAGATTTTTTCATTGGTGCTGAAGTTATTAATTTCCTATGGGTTCAATTTATAGTGACAGTTTTAGCAATTAGTGTAATTGCTGGAATTGATATAATTGAAGAACGAGAAGGAATTAGAGTTAAGTGTTCTGAGCCTTGTAAAATTAGTCTTCTAGACGATACTGAGACATCTTTTTTATCAAAACTGATTGATATTTCCGAAACTGGAGCCGCATTCCAAAAGCCGGAAAGCTTCTCTTCAGATATCGGTCAAACTATAAAATTTTCCATTCATGGAGAACCGATTCAACTCACTGCTGAAGTCAAAAGAATCTATAAGAATGAAGTGGGTTGTACTTTTTTAAACGTAACTCCTCAACAACATAGGCAGCTCATCGAATTTGTTTTCTGTCGCCCCAATCATTGGGAGAAACCTAGGATTGCTAATGAAGTCCAAGCTTTTAAAGCTTTATTCCGCAGCTTATTTGACCTTTATCCTTTGCAAAAGCTTCGATAGTCAACTAATTTACTGAGACTTGGACTTTTGCTTATAGCGGTTCTCAAATGAGTTGAGTGCAAGCATCTATACTCCTGACTTCTGACCCCTAAAAATGAGATGTATCCTACCCAACGGAGAACCGCTACATACCTACTGCATTTATATAAGGATGTGATGTTTGTGAGTACACGGCTTCCACGTCTTCTACTGCTATTTGTGTTGGCTCTTGCCATAGCTTGTTGTACTAATACACAGCTACGCTCTGCGGATGTTCAGTCCAGTGCTTATAGCTATCTTGCAAAAGTTGCCGATCGCATTCCTACAGCTAGCAATCTTCCTACTAATGCAGTGAGCCATAAAAGTAGAGATGAGCTGAGTTTCTTAGTGAGCTTTGAAACAACTGCATCAAACACAGATTTTGAGCAGACGATGCGTGATGTTGCCTTTACATACGATAACACCGTTGCCGCTCTTGCCTTCATTGCTGCTGGAGATCAACAACGGGCAAAGCAGATAGTTGATGCACTACTATACGCACAAAATCATGACCGCTTTTATAAAGATGGTCGAATTCGCAATTCTTATAGGGCTGGAAAACTCGCTTCACCAGAGGGTCGTGTTCTACTTCCAGGATGGTACGATGCCAAACAGGGTCGCTGGGTCGAAGATGAGTTTCAGGTGAGTACTCACACAGGTAATGTTGCCTGGGCAATGTTGGCTTTTTTGGGATACTACCAAACCTATGGTGGTGCCCCCTATCTCGATGCTGCTCTGAGGATGGGGGAATGGGTAGAGCAAAATTGCCGAGATTCTAGGGGTGTAGGCGGATATATTGGCGGTTTTAGTGGCTGGGAACCAAATCCCAAGCTGTTGAGATACAAGTCTACAGAACACAATCTTGATTTATATGCGGCGTTTTGGCGACTTTATTCGATCACCAGCAACTCCGAGTGGCAAGAACGGGCAAATTCTGCCAAGACGTTTGTTTTATCCATGTGGGATGACATGGAAGGAAAGTTTTGGACAGGCACAAAACTCGATGGGGTGGCGGTGAATCGGGATAATATCCCGTTGGATGTGCAAGCGTGGGCACCGCTAGCGTTGAGGGAGGAAGGGAAACCTTACTGGCGATCGCTCTCCTATTCTGAAAAGCAACACCGGGTAGGAGACGGCTTTGATTTTAACCAAGACCGCGATCGCATTTGGTATGAAGGAACCGCACAGATGGCCGCCGCTTACCACTATACAGGTCAGCTGGATAAGTCCAAATCTTTGATTTCAACACTCTTAGCCGCGCAGGATGCCTCCGGTGGTATACCTGCTGTTAATCGAGATGGACTAACAACAGGCTTCTCACTGCCCACTGGAGAGCCTTGGTTCTATTTCAACCGCTTACATATAGGCGCAACCGCGTGGACAGTATTGGCACAAGAAGGAGTTAATCCATTTTGGCTGGGAAGCCAATAAAAAGTAGATTTTGGTCTTGAAAAAATAGCGCCAACTTCAGGATGATTTCGCCAATATCCAGCGAAACTCATAGCAATTACTAACCCCCATTACCAAGGAGTTTATATTCGATGTTGAAATTATTAACAGCTACTCGTGCTTCTTTGTCTTTAGCCTCTAGTTTATGGCTTATAAGTAATGCATTTCTTGCTAAAAATGCTGCTGCTCAAAGTGTGGATGTTCCCTTTAATGGAAGTGTGCCCGGAGCCTGTATTTTTAATACTCCGACCCCTGGGGTTTTAGGCGTTAACGATACCTTTGAGCCAACAATTTTATTAGGAGGTACATCATTAGGAGGCACCTTAGCAAGAGGAAGATCGGGTTTTGTTCAGGTTGTTTGTAATACGCCAGCTAACGTTACCATCAATGAGCCAGTTCAAACTCGCGGCTTTAGATTCAACCTAAAACGTAGCTTCGCTAGTGCTGTTCTGACTGGAGCTAATGGCGATGTCATTACGACAAGCGGGACTTCTACTCTACCCATAAAAGCTGGTACTACCAATTTTCAAGTACGGATGGAAGCAGAAAGTGATTCACTCATTCCTCCTGGTGAGTACGAATTTTATGTAACTTTAACAATTACGCCATAATTTCCTCTACATGGTTAGCATTACTTCATTTTGCAAAAGCGCTGTTGCTTTAACCATCGGGATATTATCTACTACCTTGTTGTGGGGTGGCAAAAGTGTAGCCCAGGTTAGTATTTCTCCGCTGGTAATTGAGGTTGAGGCGAACCGAGGTCAAGCCCAAGGAGTTATCAATGTTGGTAACAGTACAAATGAACCGTTCCGCGCTCGCGTCTATGCCGAACCCTTTACTTATAGCCGCGATGCTGGTTTTCAAACCTTGAAAAAAGGTGAACAAGCTGACCTTACTCCTTATCTACAATTCTCTCCCACAGAACTGAATGTGCAACCAGGAGTAGAGCGCCGAATTCGCTATATTGTTCGCTTACCACCCAGTATGCAAGAAGGGGAATATCGAGCCGTTGTGTTTACAGAAAATTTGAAAGAAAGCATCAATGAAAATGGTAACACCGTCGGTCTAGCTACTCGAATTGGAGTTACTATCTATGTACGGCAAGGAAATTTATCTCCTACTCTCGCTGTCAAAAATACTAGTTGGAATTCAGAGCAACGGCAAATACAAATGTTGGTAACTAATACAGGGGGCGCATCGGCACGACCAACAGTTAAATGGACGCTAAAGCGGGGAGAAACGGTAGTAAAAACAGGCAATCTTAACCCTACAGGTATTGTTGCTAAAAGTGAACGTAATTTTTTGTTGGGATATCCAGCTCAAGACAAATCTGGCATTACTCCAGGAGAATATCAATTGAGTGGTGAGTTAGTTTGGTCTGAAGGGGATAATCAACGCACAAAAATTTTCAGCCTCAATCTAACAATTCCGGCAACTGCCGCAGCAGGAAAATAACGCGATCGCATATTAAATATTGTTTTCCTACAGAGGAATTTGAGCAACTTTGCAACGTTCAGGTGATGCATTGAAAAATCTACACAAAGAAAAAGTATTAGAATTGCAAGCCCAGCTTGCTCGGCAAACTGCCTTAGTAAACAACCTCTTGCCTGATTTGGTTTTAATCAGTAAGCTTTTTGAAGCCAAAGCTAAGAAGCAAATGTTTGAAGCCCAAACATTTGCCAAAACAATCGAGCAGGCAGAAAAAGCCTTTTTACAAATTGAACTTCAATGGCAGGAGTTGGAGAACATCACGGGTTCAAGGCAATCGCCTTTGGAGCTTCTTCAGTGTTTAGAGTTGCTAATTTCAGAAATGCAGGATTATCTGATGCTATTGCATCAGACGATTGCGTGTGCAATTAGCACGCAATTACAGCTTCAGCACCATTACAACCTAGCCACAAAAGCGGCAGCCTACTGTAAGTACAAGGCTCAACTAGATTGGCAAGCAGGCAATGAAAATTGGGCACGGGAATCATTGGTACGCCGAAAGACCTATGCGGACACAGCCACTATCCT
>DATNQT010000487.1:0-3327 GCA_036703885.1 Candidatus Sericytochromatia bacterium | reverse complement strand
GCGGTTAGTTATTGACTTTATAGATGATTCTATCAAAAGCTTCTCTAGAAAACAACATAAATCCGATAGGCAAACCGCTGTTTATTTTTGGGCAAGTGTGTAAGATGTTCTTGCCTACCCCTACTTGTTGCTGGCGTATGTTCCTTATGGCAAAGCGGATATAACGGGACTGAAGAACTTGTGGCTATTCTACCTGACGGCATTTAAAAGTGCATACGCTACATCCCACCCATAAATGAGGTGGGATGTAGCTTGTGTCTCTGTAAGGTGTCAGAGGTTCAGATTCCCGACTTCTTAAAGAAGTCGGGAATCTCGCCTTTGAAACTACCTGCGATTAGCAATTTGACTCCAGCTTTCAATGACTGCCTGCAAAGACTGGGGCAAGCGGTCTGAACCCATATCGGCGTAGCGGGTCGTACTAGATTGACTCGTAAGGGTAACGGTTATATAGTCCGCAGCACCTCTAGGAGCTGGGTAACCTAATTGGTTGAACTGAGAAAATTGCTGCTGCTCTAGCAACTGCTGAAACTGCCGCACTTCTTGGCGAGAAATTTGATGCATTTGAGTCGGAGCCTTAATCATTGAATTGGTAAACTGCCGAATCACTCGTCCATCATTCATCAGGACAGTTTCATAAGTGCTACCTGTGATACCACCACTAGAAATTGCTCGAAAAACAACGCCTTCAGCTAAGGGTGGTGGTAGTTCGCTTCTGGGGATTTGAATGGCTCCACTATTTCCTTGAAACCCTCCACCCTCTAATTTGACTAGAGAACCCGTCTCATTGGTGCGATAGACCAAGGTTTGGCGTCCCCCTTCTACTGTCACTCGCCAACCGGAAACGACTGCCATAGTGCAGCCTTGCCCTGGAGCAGGTAATCCCAAGCAACCATCGGGCCAATCTCGGCGTTCGGATTGAACGATACGCAGCCCAGAAGTGGAGAGATTTGTTCGCGTCGCGGCATCTTGTAAAACAGCCCTGGAAACAGAAGCAGGTAAATTGCCATCTTGTGGTTGCCCAGCAACTTCTTCTGCTCTGATTCGCTCACCAGTAGTATCAGTCCGATAAACTTGGACTCTTTGCTGGCTTTCGACAGCTACCCGCCAGCCTGGTGTAGGTGTACCCATGCACCGTTCGGTAGGTCGAGGAAGCCCCAAACAGCTATCGCCCCAAGTTTGCTGTTCTGCCTTGGTAATTCGGAGTTGGGAAGCGGACACTCCTAAATCCTTGGCGGCAAACCGTAAAACCGCATTGCCAATTGATTGAGGTAAGTTGGTATCACTGATGTTGCTAGCGGCTTCGTTCAGCCTGATCTGAGAACCGTTTTGGTTACTGCGATAGACTAAGCGTTGTTTCCCTGCGTCTACCGTTACCTCCCAAGCTTGTAGCGCAATCCTCGTGCAGGCTTCGCCAGGACGGGGCAGACTCAGACAGCCATCAGTAGTAATTTGTTCGGACTTAATGATGCGTAGCTCAGAAATGCGCAATCCCGTGCGCCCGGAGGCGGTACGCAAAACGGCATCAGCAACGGATTGAGGCAAATTCGCTTCACTGATGTTGCTTTCTCTTTTATTCAGCCTGACTTGGGAACCTGTGCGATCGCTATGATAGACCAAGCGTTGTTGTTTGCTTTCGACAACCACCTGCCAACCTGGTGTGAGAGCGCTGGCGCAGAGTTCTACAGGACTAGGAAGACCAAGACAGCGATCGGGCCAATTTTGTTGCTGGGCTTTTACGATCTTGAGTTGTGAACGTGGCACTCTCAATTGATCAGATGCAGCCCGTAAAACAGCATCGGCAACAGAATCAGGCAAATTGCTGCTATTGGAGTTTCCTTGATTTTCTAAACGCACGATGCGTCCAGTACCATCGGTGCGATAAGTCCAAGTTTGGCGACTATCAGTCATGACAACACGCCAACCATTTTCAATAAAGATTGCACCGCAACCTTCATAAGGTTTACCAAGACCTAAGCAGCTATCACGCCAGCGTTCTGAACTGTAACTAACAATTTTTAGCTGACCAGGAGGGATTCTGTAACTGCTGGATATCTCACGACGAACGGCATTGAGGACTGAAACAGGTATCTCGCGATTGCCAAGCTGCTTCGGACTGGCAACATCTTTACTAGAGAGTTTGAGGGGTTCACTTACGCTACCTTGAACAGGTTCTGTGGATTTAGCGATCGCGGCATTTACAAGGTTCACACCAGAACCCAAGGATACAATGCTAGTTAGAGCCAGGGCTGCAAAAACTTGCTGCGTCTGGCGTGCTGAATGACGGAAGGGTTTCATACTAATGCCTCTGACATGATACGTTGTGCTCTTCAACAGATGGCACGGACGTATTAGCGTATACAGAAACTTGGGACGCACATACCCTATCTGTAAGTTCCGCAGTTGATGCATTGCGATCGCACTTCGTCACAAGACTTTTTACAATTAGGGTATTAACTAGGCAATCTCTGCATGGACTGGCAAGAAGTATCAGGTAGCTGGGTTTTAATTCCTCAGAACCCCAAGGGCATCGTGCATTTCTTAGGTGGGGCTTTCGTTGCAACTGCCCCTCAGGTAACCTATCGATGGTTGCTCGAACAACTGGGGCGTCAGGGATATGTGGTGATTGCAACGCCGTTTGTGAATACTTTGGATCATACGGCGATCGCACGAGATGTTCTCAACCGCTTTGAGACTACCCTAGACCGCTTACAGGCAACCGCTGTTTTACGCAAACGCTATCTACCCATCTACGGTGTTGGACACAGTATGGGTTGTAAACTGCATTTGCTCATCGGCAGCCTCTTTTCTATCGAACGCGCTGGTAATATCCTTATTTCCTTTAATAATTACCCCGCAAGGCGTGCTATCCCGTTTATTGAGCAACTCAACATTAATCCAGCATTCGACATTGAGTTTACGCCCTCCCCCGCAGCAACTAACGATTTAATTTCTCAACGCTATGAAGTCCGGCGCAATTTACTCGTTAAATTCATCAATGATGATATCGATCAAACGGTTAGCTTGACCCAAGTTTTGCAACAACGTTTTCCCAATATGGTTGCCATTCAAACACTAGCAGGCAATCATTTGACACCCTTAGGGCAAGATGTTAATTGGAAAGCTGGACAATCCTTTACTCCATTTGATGCGATCGGTCAGTGGATGAAGCAAGAAGTCTATCGCGATTTAAATCAGCTCAAACGCGAGATTCTTCGTTGGCTAGATCCTTTTTCACCTGTTTAATTCGACGACAAGACCATTTGGATTAAAGATTGCCCAATTCACCCTAAGTTTAGTTATTTTACGGCAGGTATTTTGAAGCTTTCT
>DATNQT010000486.1:0-3972 GCA_036703885.1 Candidatus Sericytochromatia bacterium | reverse complement strand
TAATGATACCTTTGCTCAAAGCTGGGTTAAGCGCGTATCGGGAACAGCAGCATTGGAACAACAGTTAGCTACGGCAAGAAGCGATCGCGATCGCGCCTTAGTCTATGCGAAAGCTGGACTCTGGTACGATGCCCTAAACGCTATCTCAACTGCCCAAGCGGCTAATCCTACTGACTCATCTATTCGTGAGGATTTTCTCAATCTACTCGATCAGGCTGGGCTGACCAAAGTAGCGTTGCAAGAACGGCAACAGGTAGCTAAACATTAAATAGTGGTTAAGTTTATCTCCTGACTCGGACAGTCGGAAGTCCTCTCAAGACCCGCGTCCAGAGCGGAAGTTCCAAGGGAATCAGACGCCCCCTGAATCTACGATTCAGGGGGCGTCTGATTCCTCGTCTGAACACTGTCTTGGCGTCTCCCGTTCCCTGCGTCTTTGCCTCCTTTAAGCCCCCATGGGTGAGTTGCCTTTTTGATGACTTCGTAACACTGGCAGACTTTCTCTTCTAATCCTGCACGGTCAAGAATGGTGATCCGACCTCGTGAGTACTCGATTAGTCCAGCGTCGCGCAGTCCTGCAGCCGCCACCGTGACTCCAGCACGGCGAACGCCTAACATCTGACTAGCAAGTTCTTGAGTAATAGCCATTTCTTCGTTGTGCAAGCGATCGGCAAATGTCAGCAGCCAGCGGCTCAACCGTTGATCCAATGTGTGCAATTGATTGCAAAGTGCGGTTTGGGAAGCTTCAATAATCCGCGATTCTAACCGACTCAACACTAACTGTTGCAGCACACCACCTCGGTTGAACTCTTGCTGGAATATGTCTGGGGGCATCTGATAACCCCTGCCTTTGGTAATCATCACGCATCGGATCAACTGCAAGCCATTGCCGGCAAAAATTGCTCTTTCGCCCAGGATACCTTCGTCTCCGACGATGCTCAACTCCATTTCTTTACCTTCGTCACTGCCCAGTGTTAAAGACGCGATCCCATCAGTGAGAAAGTAAACGCTCTGGGGAGGTGATCCGGCTTCATGCAGAACTTGCCCCTGATGCAGAGACACTTTTTTTAAGTGAGGCGAGAGCCGTTGATATTCTACATCAGGCAAGGCACCCAGAAAGGCGTTTGTGGGTGCAGAAGTACTTTGAGAGCTTTTGTACATAATATTTGTCCAACTTTCAAAGATACGTTACAATTGCTAATCTTGTAGAATTAACGTAACTATTAAGCCTGCTGCTAGCGTTAGTCTTGATATTGTAGGTGATTACTACCAGTTGGGCGCAGTCTAACTCCACTACCGCAACAATTTCAAACAGAAGACTGTCTACGGAAAATTCAGTTGTACTCCTCTTACCAAGCTAGGCATTAGTCGCATCTTTCTTAACATTTGGGAGAGCGATCGCATAAGAGCACCAGCTTTCGCTAATCGCTCTCCCCCTGTGTCTTGGTCAGGACTTACGCACAGACCCGACACATGGTAGGGGCGCACAGCTGTGCGCCCCTACAAATAGGTGGTTCAAGGTAAATCTGCGTAAGTCCTGTTGGTGTTAGGTCGTAGGTGGTAGGTTTTAGGAGAAAGTCAAAACGGTTGGAAGCGAAGGGAAAAGAAAAGACCATTGTCTTGAAGACTCTCCCCTTGTTTTTCAATAGAAATCAGAGGAATCCCCCAATCTAGGCGAGCTGAAAGGTAAGGGTCGAGCTGCCATAGCAATCCTAAACCGACACTAGCGAGAGTAGTGGGACTGGGAACGTCACCTTTATGATTCCAAGCTGTGCCGATATCAAAAAAGGGAGCTAGCTGGATTGTCCCAATCCCACTGGGCTTACCAACGATAGGAAAACGCACTTCGACTGAACCTACGATACCATTGTCAGCAACTCGTTGATTTTGCCGATAGCCTCGCACGGTATCAATTCCACCAATACTGAACTGTTCTATCGGTAAGAGGGAGTCAGGAGTAAGTTGAGCGCCAGTACGAGCAATTAATATAGTCCCTCCCCCTAACGCTTGAA
The DNA here is from genome assembly GCA_036703885.1 of Candidatus Sericytochromatia bacterium. Taxonomy (GTDB): domain Bacteria; phylum Cyanobacteriota; class Cyanobacteriia; order Cyanobacteriales; family Coleofasciculaceae; genus CADCTM01. Next base: position 1,963 of record DATNQT010000486.1, on the reverse strand, counting down.
CCCATTGGAACTGCCCCACCCAACTGAAAAAGCGTCCATCAATACCAGTGTTATTAACCGTAGCGTCAAAGGCATCTAAGCCAAGACTAAATTGCGATCGCGCCGCCAAAACACGGGTTGCAGAGCGATTAATCCAATCCTGACTGAATCGAATAGCATTTACCCTAGATTTGCCATTTTCGGGTCCCGGCGAAAAAGAAAAGGGAACGTTTTCTAATATATAGGTCTGGCTCTGACGTAAGTCCAATGACAGCCCTAAGGCAAGTTCACTGGTCGGAGTCCGAACCAACGGTTGACGGAAGCCGAGGGAAAGAGTGTAAGAGTCAGCATTAATATCTAGGGCAGAAAATGGTTCCTCGATAATCTTGCTACTAGTGTTGTTGTAACTTAAACTCAATGTGCCATCGCGGGCATTGACGGGAAGTTCATAGCTAATGTTGTAGCTATTGATGCCTTTGCTGATGCCATAATCTGCACTCAAGCGATCGCCAAAACCTAGTAAGTTGTTATGACTAATTGACGCCGTTCCTCGAATTGAGCCAACACTAGGAGAGTCCCGATTTTCCACTAACAAAGCTGCCGATAACGGTTGTGCCTCTTTCATGTTCAGCGTCAACACACTTAATCCTGGTGTTGTACCCGATGATAGTTCTGCCTGTACGTTACTAATGAGCGGATTGAGTTGCAGTAGTTGCAACGCTTCTTCTAGGCGACGAATATTAACAGGTGCTTTAGTAACTAAATCAAGACGCGATCGCACATAGCTGGTTTGCAAACGCCTCAAACCCTGAATATCAATTTTTTCTATCGCCCCTTCTATCACCTGAACCTTCACCACCCCCTCCGTCACATCTTGAGGCGGCAAAAACGCCCCAGAGGTCGTGTAGCCATTATCGGTATACAACTTAGTAACTACCGCACGAATCTCTAACAAGTCCTCAAAAGTCGCTTCCTTCCCGATAAACGCCGCGACAGCCGCGTCTAATTCAGCTGGAGAAAAGGCAGTACTCCCTAAAACCTCAACTCGCTGCACCTTCACCTTGACACCTAATTCCGGCGATGGAGTTCCTGGTATCTGGTTAGGTGCTGTGAGAGGGGGTAAGGGTGTCAGAGGCTGAGGCGGTGTCGTGGGTAAAGGAGATAATGTGGGACGAGTCGGTTCGATGGTTCCGGGTGGAATAGCCGGAGCGTTTTGGGCTAACTGCTGTTTGTTTGCGGGACTTCCCCACTGCCCTGCTCTACCCTCCCCAATTGGGAAGTGAGTTATATCAATTTCCTTTTTGGACGCTACACTTTTGACCCCCCTAGCCCCCCTTATCAAGGGGGGAATATCAGGAAGAACTTGTATTCTTGGGGGAGCAAGAAAAGTATCTGTAGCAAGCATTGAAACATTGGGTATTAGATTTTGTTCGCCTGAAAGCGACTGAGTTAGGATTTGCCCATCTGCCACACCCTCTAGCTGCGCTAGGGCAGCGGAACTCCAACTAAAACACAACAAACTCGTACCGATTAAGATTTGTTCAAAGCGCATGGATTAGGTGAGCCGTAAATTTACCAGGCAGAATCTTTGTAAATACTTTATCGGAAAGCGGCTTATATCCCCGCGCCTGAAGACGCGGGGATATAAGGCGGGTCAACGCAGGTACGGAGTTGACCAATAATCTCTCGAAGGTTGCCATAAGGATGAAGAGAGAATATTATGTGGAGATGCTAACATAAGGACTGTGGGGGTTAGGTCGAACCCATGATTGTTTACGAATTCAAAGTCAAAGGGAAAGAAGTTCAGTATCGAGCTATAGATGAGGCGATTCGTACTAGTCAGTTCATCCAAAATAAGTGCTTGCGCTATTGGATGGAAAACAAGGGTTTACGTCAATACGATCTCAACAAGTACTGTGCCGTACTCGCGGCAGAATTCCCTTTTGCCGAAGAACTCAACTCAATGGCTCGACAGTCTGCGGCA
>DATNQT010000485.1:0-5283 GCA_036703885.1 Candidatus Sericytochromatia bacterium | reverse complement strand
GTTTTAGTGTAGGGGTGTTGAGGGTTGGTAAACAATTTATGGGTAGAACCAATTTCAACAATTTGACCGCTATTCATCACAGCAATGCGATCGCACAAAAACCTCGCTAACCAAAGGTCGTGAGTAATAAACAAATAGGTGAGGTTAAATTCGTCTTTTAACTCCAGCATTAAATCCAGTACCTGCGACTGAACACTAGCATCCAGCATACTTACAGGTTCATCACAGATTAGCAGGCTTGGGCGAGTAATCAAGGCACGAGCGATCGCAACTCGTTGTTGTTGTCCGCCTGATAGATCAGCCGGATATCGATTGTAGTACTCTTGTGTGGGTATTAATCCTACCCGTTCCAACATCTGCATAACTTGACTTTTTGCTTCCGTTGGGGTAGCCAGTTTATGAATAAATAACGGGTCGGCAATACTTTGCCCCACCGTCATCAAAGGATTAAGGCAAGCATGGGGGTCTTGAAATACCATTTGAATTTGACGGCGTGCAATTCGTAGGGATTCTCGGTCGAGTTGGGCTAAATTCTGTCCCTGAAATTCAACCGTTCCAGAGGTAGGACGAACGAGTTGCAAGATTGTACGGGAAAGAGTACTCTTGCCACAACCCGATTCGCCTACCAGTCCCAGAATTTCACCCGGATATAGATCGAAACTGACATCATCTACAGCTTTAATTGCTCCACCGCTATCTTTGGAAAGCAGTTTCTCAATTAAATTACTTTCCAGAGTGTAATACTGCTTTAAGTTTCTAACCTGCAGAAGGGGAGTTGGGGGTTGGGAGTTGGGAGTTAGGAGTTGGGATTGAGAATTCTCCTCATCACTGATAGCTTGAATATGTAATGCAGCTTCCAAGAGCGATCGCGTATAGTCATGCTTAGGTTGCCGCAGAATGCTTCCCACTTCCCCGGTTTCTACAACCTGTCCACCATACATCACTGCAATGCGATCGCAATATTCCCCCACCATTGCTAAATCGTGAGAAATCAATAATAGTGCCATCTGCCGTTCGCGGCACAGTCGCGTCAGTTCCTTTAAAATCTGCGCGGCAACAGTAACGTCCAAGCTAGTAGTCGGTTCATCTGCAACAATTAGTTTGGGGTTGAGTAATAGGGCAAGAGCGATCGCCACCCGTTGCCGCATTCCTCCACTAAATTCATGGGGATACTGCGACCAACGGTTTGCCGGAATCTTCACCGCTGAGAGTGTTTCAAGTGCCCTTTCCTTACTCTGACGACGCGATAGCTCAGGTTGGTGCGCCCTCAAGGTTTCAATGCAGTGTTCGCCAATCGTCATTAGTGGGTCAAGGCGGGTCATCGGGTCTTGAAACACCAACGCCACTGCTTCTCCTCGAAACTGACGCAACTGAGTCGGTGTCAGATCAAAAATCGACTTCCCCGCAAACTTTACTTTTCCCTGAATTTGTGTAGATGCTGGTAATAATCTCATCGCTGCCCGTCCTAGCGTTGACTTACCGCAACCCGATTCTCCAACCAATCCCATCCGTTCGCCAGCATCCAGGGTGAAAGAGACATCATCTACCGCCCATTGGGTCGTTGCTGCTGAACGAGTCTTGGGATAAGCAACCCGCAAATTTTCTACACAAAATAGGGCTTCATTCATTTTTAGTTCTTCGTCATTAGTTCTTAGTTCTTAATCATTAGTCCCTAATTCTCTGTTCTTAGTCCTGATTCTGCAAGCCAATGACCAGTGACTAATGACCAATGACTTATTCCTGTCGCCTCACATCTGTGGGTTTAATATTAACGGCGACTCGGCGCATCAGGTAGGCAACGCCAAAATCTCCATTCGGATGCTTTTCTAAAAGTTCAGCGAGTTCAAATACACGTCCTGCCAGTTCGCTTCCGAGTTTATCAATGGTCGCTTGACGCTCTTGTACGGAGAATTTTTGCTCTCGCGTCCGTGTCTGCCATTCATTAGAAAACAGCTCCTCGATTGTTGTATGCAGTCCAAGTTTTTCCAGGATGTCCCACTCTCCGTAATCACACCAAATCCCGCGACATTGCATACACCGCTCGACATAAAACGGCGTTTTCAAGTTAACCTTAGCGCGAGATAGATAGCGCCTGCACTCTGGACAGAGCGCGGCTTTGGTATCGAAAGGAGACTTGACAAAATCTACATCAAGTGTCCCAGAAAGAGCATTGGGGACAGATGAATTGTAGGGTTGACGAGCCTGCCAATCTTCGTACTCAGTTGCTGGAATCCAAGTGCCTTTGCACTCCTGGCAGTAATTCACAGCGAATTTTCCTTCCAAAACGCCGTCTAATAGAGTTACGTTTTTACATTTAGGACATTGCACAGATTTTTCTTCCTCACGGAGTCCAATTCACTATTTTCTACTAAAGTTGAAGTAACACTTCGCAATATTGGATTAAGGTTTTAAGGCGATCGCTTAATCCCGAAGTCCGCACAAGGGAGGTTGCAGAAGTCCGCGACGCATGCAATAGCATTACATCCGTTTCCAATAGCCGCATCTGCTTGTAGATTTCTGTCTGTATAGACTGCCATCGGGATACATAAGTCTCTGGCACGTCATCTGCACTTAAAGTAGCTATCTGATTTTTAAACAACTGTTGCAAGTCTTGTAACTTATCCCGCAGTCCTGGCTTCTCCAACTCCACAGCCGCCGCAACGCTTTCTTGCATCTCCATTAAGGCTTGTTTAAATTCCTGATAAGGTTGGTAGTGTGTCGATGGCAACATTTTCGCGCTGGTTGATCTAAAATCTATGTAAAGAAATTTGTCTTTCTTAATAAAGGCGATCGCTCTTGAAAGCTGGGTCTTGAGGCTTAAACCTAAAAGTCAGCTTTCATTACTATAGAGCGATGAGTAATGGCAACATTCTCACGCATACTCGATCGCAAGTCCAAAGCACTCACGGCTTGAGAGCTTCAAAGCTCAAGCACCTATGTAGCATTATTACCTTAGATAGTTTCCAGGGATTAGATCAACCAACAGGTTTGTAATCCCACCGCTCGATCTCACCGTACTTCTGCTAGACTCATCTCTATTTTTATCTATTAGCTGAAAAATATGGACGCCATAGCCACAACTCCCACTCTTGACACTCTTGACACTCTTGACATTGTTGTTCCTGATTGGCTGCAAGAGTGTCTCACGGCTGTTTCCTCGACAGCAACTGAACCAGTCCCTGATGAGACTGACTTAATCTGTCGAGCTTTCAGATTTGCCTACGAATTGCATAAAGGTCAGTATCGAGCATCCGGAGAACCTTACATTGCTCATCCCATTGCGGTTGCGGGTTTGTTGAGGGATTTGGGTGGCAGCAGCGTGATGATTGCGGCTGGGTTTCTGCACGACATTGTTGAGGATACCGACATCACGCCGGAAGAACTGCAGACTCGCTTTGGCGTCGAGGTACGGCAGTTAGTCGAAGGGGTCACGAAACTTTCTAAGTTTAACTTCTCTAGTAAAACTGAGCGTCTAGCCGAGAACTTTCGCCGAATGTTCCTGGCAATGGCGGCAGATATCCGAGTGATTGTGGTGAAGCTGGCAGATCGATTACATAATATGCGGACGCTGGAACACTTGAATCCAGAAAAACAGCGCCGAATTGCCTTAGAAACGCGAGAAATCTTTGCACCCCTAGCGAATCGGTTGGGGATCGGGCGTTTTAAGTGGGAATTGGAAGATTTGTCGTTTAAGTATCTAGAACCGGAGGCGTATCGAGAAACGCAGAAACTGGTAGCAGAGAGGCGTTCAGACCGGGAAGACCGCTTAACTAAAGTATCAGAAATTTTGCGATCGCGTCTTGATGAAGCGGGAGTTAAGTGCCTTGAAATTAACGGTCGTCCCAAGCACTTGTACAGCATTTATCAGAAAATGCAGCGGCAGCAAAAAGGTTTTCACGAAATCTACGATATCGCAGCAATGCGGCTGATTGTGGAGACGAAGGAGGAGTGCTATCGAGCGTTGGCAGTGGTTCACGACGCCTTTACACCGATTCCGGGACGGTTTAAAGACTACATTGGGTTACCGAAGCCGAACCGTTACCAGTCGTTGCATACGGGGGTTATCGGTTTTACAGGTCGTCCCATCGAAGTACAAATCCGCACCCTAGAGATGCACCACATTGCAGAATGGGGAATTGCAGCCCACTGGAAGTACAAGGAAACAGGTGGCTCCAATAATACGCGGATTACGGCAGAGGATGAAAAGCTGACTTGGTTGCGGCAGCTGCTGGAATGGCAAAACGACCTGAAAGATGCTCATGAGTATATGCAGAGCATCAAAGATAATTTATTCGATGACGATGTTTATGTATTCACCCCTAGTGGGGATGTCGTGTCCCTGAGTCGAGGAGCGACAGCCGTAGATTTTGCCTACCGGATTCATACCCAGGTGGGAAACCACTGTGCAGGTGTTCGCGTGAATGGACGGTGGAGCGTTTTGGATACCCCGTTAAATAATGGGGATATTGTTGAGATTATCACTCGCGAAAATTGCCATCCTAGTTTGGATTGGCTGAACTTTGTTGTTACCCCCAGTGCCCGGAACCGGATTCGGCAGTGGTATAAGCGATCGCATCGCGAAGAAAATGTCTCACGGGGTCGTGACCTGCTAGAAAAGGAACTCGGTAAGAAAGGCTTTGAAGCCTTACTGAAATCCGAGCCAATGCAAACCGTTGCCGAGCGATGTAATTACCATAGTGTCGAAGATTTACTTGCCGCTTTGGGTTACGGTGAATTGACGCTCAACGTTGTAGTCAATCGACTGCGAGAAGCCGTAAAAGCCAAGCAACCGATTGAAGCTGACCCGCAACAGGTACCTGTCCCCCAGCCCCCCGTTGTCAAACTTCCCGCAACAACAGGTCGTAAAAGCGAACCAATCGCTGGCGTCGAAGGGCTACTCCATCACCTTGCTGGTTGCTGCAATCCTGTTCCTGGGGAACCAATTATTGGTGTCGTTACTCGGATTCGGGGAATTTCGATTCACCGACAGGGCTGTGCCAACGTAGAGAACGTATTAGGCGATCGCTTAGTTCCGGTTAGTTGGAATCCCACAGATGCGGTTAACGGGCGTCCTCAAACTTATCCCGTCAATGTTCAAATGGAAGTCATCGATCGCGTAGGTGTTTTCAAAGATATTTTGTCTCGCTTAAGCGACCAAAATATTAATGTTCGCAATGCTCAGGTGAAAACTCAAGAGGGTAAACCTGCAATCATCGACCTGTGCATCGACATTCGCGACCACCAACAACTGGAAAATAGCTTCTGCCAAATCAGAAAGATGAG
>DATNQT010000484.1:0-8862 GCA_036703885.1 Candidatus Sericytochromatia bacterium | reverse complement strand
GGCTTTCAGAACTTTCAAAGCCTGAATAGCGGCAAGGAGTTCCATCCGGTTATTTGTACTGGGAGTTTCAGCACCACCCATCTCATAAACCGAGCCATCGTTGAAATAAGTAACAGTGCCCCAGCCGCCAGGACCAGGGTTGCCGACACAGGCACCATCAGTGTAAAAGCTTTTGATTTGACGAGTAGGAGGCATTAAGTTTTAGCTTTTAAGTTTTCAAATTACTTATAACCTGTCACGAGTTTAGGTGCTGACAGCTAAGATCGCATTGACTCAAATTAGTGACCAGTTGACCAGAACCAGGACAGGCTGACTTTTCACGAAAAGTCTCAAAAGCTTGTTCCTTATAGAGATGGGGAAGATGAGGGAAAGAGAATGATTCATCTTCACCTGTCCACTCCTCTGCCCATTCGCTTCAGTCATGCGATACACTAAACATCCCGATAATACATCTGTACTCTCGCCTTGTGAGCTACGAACCCTTACACCACAAATATCGCCCTCAGACCTTTGCTGGTTTAGTGGGGCAAGAAGCGATCGCAACTACTCTCATTAATGCGATCATTACCGAACGCATTGCGCCAGCCTATTTGTTCACGGGTCCCAGAGGCACGGGTAAGACCTCTTCTGCCAGGATTTTAGCCAAGTCCCTTAACTGTCTTCAAAGCACCGTCCCCACGAAGCAACCTTGTGGCAAGTGTAAAGTTTGTACAAGCATCGCCATAGGTAACGCCCTAGACGTAATTGAAATTGATGCGGCTAGCAATACAGGAGTCGATAATATTCGGGAGGTTATCGAACGCGCTCAATTTGCCCCGGTACAGTGCCGTTACAAGGTTTATGTAATTGATGAATGCCATATGTTATCGAGCGCGGCGTTCAATTCTCTTCTAAAAACCTTAGAAGAACCGCCTGCTCGTGTGGTGTTTGTTTTAGCTACGACGGACCCACAACGAGTCTTGCCGACGATTATCTCTCGCTGTCAGCGGTTTGATTTTCGCCGCATTCCCTTAGAGGCGATGGTAAAGCATTTACACCATATCGCTTCTCAAGAAAACATCAATATCGCCCCCGATGCTGTAACTTTAGTTGCACAAGTTGCTCAAGGAGGACTGCGGGATGCCGAAAGTTTGCTCGATCAACTGAGTTTGTTAGCAGGAGAGGTTACAGTCGAGCGAGTTTGGGATTTGGTGGGGGCAGTGCCGGAACGGGACTTGATGGCACTGACGAAAGCGATCGCTTCTGATAATCCTGAAGATGTACTCACCCAATGCCGCCAACTGATGGATAGAGGGCGAGAACCCCTCGTTGTCCTCCAAAATCTTGCAGGTTTCTACCGAGATTTACTGATCGCGAAAACTGCACCCAACCGCAGCGATCTAGTTGCTGTAACGCCTCCTACCTGGAACAAGCTGTGTGAGTTTGTTAAACAGCTAGAGATTCCCGATATTTTGCAACGTCAACAGCACCTAAAAAACAGCGAAGCTCAAATTAAAAACACTACTCAGCCGCGCCTGTGGCTAGAGGTGACACTACTAGGCTTGTTGAAGAGTGCGAATAGCCCTCAGCCGCATGAAGTAAGAAGCGATCGCTTATTCAAAAGGGAGGAATCTATCTCTACTCCCCCTGCATTGGCAGGACAAGGCGAAAGCAGAAGTCCCTTACCCAATACTTCATCATCCCCAACACCTGCTTTCGCATCTGCCTCAGCCAATAACGCCTCTACCCAGCCTGTTTCGCCCACAGAGCCATCCCGACAAGAACAGGCATCCAATGCGCCACCTCAATCACCCCAGCGCGATCATTCAGAATCAAGTCCTCCAACTTTCCAATCGGCTGAGAGTGTAAAAGCGTCATCCAATCTCGAACAAGTTTGGCAACAGGTGCTTGCTTATCTCCCACTTGGAAGTAAAGCGCTTTTCAGCCAACACGGATACCTATTAGCTTTTAACACTCAGCAGGCTCAAGTTGGAATTCGTGCGCCAAAGTTGATTAAGATGGCTCAACCCAGATTACCCGATCTTGAACTTGCTTTCCAGAAAGCCTACAACCAAAAAATTAAGGTAAATCTGGTCGTAAATCAGCCCAGCGCGGCTCAGACAAACTCAGTGGAGGAACTGCCAGTATCTACTTCCACGCCTGAGGGATCTTTCAGTACAGGTACGCCATTAGCCCCCGCTACTGAAGCCAAAAAGGATGTAGTGAATGAGGCAACAACTCCTTCACTTAGTGAAAATTCCTCGCCAGTGTCTCCTCAGATCATGAGGCAAGGAGAGCTAACGAGTGTAACTTCTCAACCAAGCCGACTACCTGAAAGAGAAGTGGCACAAACGCTCCAACCACCAACTCTATTGGTTCCAGATTGGAATGCAGATGAAGCTGAGAAGGCGCTAGGAAACCTCAAGCATTTTTTTGACGGAGAAATTATCGATCTTAGCGATGACTTTCTTGACCCTGAAGGAGCGATCGCTCATCAACCACAATTAGAGGAAGCAGAGCTAGAAGAAGGCGATCGACTTAACCTTAACGTTAGCCAAGCCACTCCGGAGTCGCCAGTAGTAGCTACCTTAGAAGCCTCAGTAATTCCGCTAGCGCCGCAACTCTCAAAAAATCAGGAATCAACATTGGCAATGCCAGGAACTTTTGAGGAGCCTGATTCGATTGAACCAGTAATAGTTCGCCAACTTCCCTTGAGTAAGATGACTGCTCAGGATAACCGTCTAAACTCCTTAGCACAAGGAGATTGGGAAGATGAAGACGATATACCTTTTTAAACTGACCACAAACAATCAGTGCTTGCCTCTCAAAAAATAAAAAGCCTTGAGATACACCGTGTTTCCCTACTTGATTTGCATAACTTTGACTTTTGTAAAATTTTTCTGGGGTGTTCCCTTGACAGCTCAACACGATGCGTTATCTTGAGGAGGAGAATTAATTCGGTTGCAGGTTTTGCTTTCGTTGACAGGCTTTTTGCTTCTAGTCTTTACGGGCTTCTCTCCGAAATCTAAGTCTCTACACACCTCTGATTTTGGAGCGAATCCATGTCTATTTATGTAGGTAACCTATCCTACGATGTTACACAAGAAGACCTGAGTGCTGTTTTTGCAGAATATGGCTCTGTAAAGCGCATTCAGCTACCTACTGACCGCGAAACCGGTCGGATGCGTGGCTTTGGTTTTGTGGAAATGAGTAGCGATGAAGAAGAAGCGGCTGCCATTGAAGCCCTTGATGGTGCTGAATGGATGGGTCGTGACTTGAAAGTTAACAAGGCGAAGCCCCGCGAAGATAGAGGCGGTTCCTCTGGTGGTAACCGGGGGGGAAGCAAAAACTTCTCTCGCCGTTACTAAGCGGTTTGGCTCAACCCTACAAGCACTTTCATCGTGACTGACACAAGAAGGCTTGCTAATCTGTAAGTTCCTTTAGTTGCAGTAACTAATCTAATTAAAGAGGCTCAAGCAGCACAGCTTGAGCCTCTTCTATATCTTGGCTGTGAAAGACTTGTAAATTTAAGTCTTTTGCAGAGCGTACAGCTTTATTTTTGCCCTGTGGCTTCTTCTAACTTCTCTTGCAATATCCCTTCAATTGTCTCAGCTTGAGCATTTGAGGGTCGTTTCATCTTATCGGCATCAGCAGCTCCCTGAACTTCATTGATACCCTCATTGGATTTCTTGATGACTTCTTCGCCTGAAAGTAAATCTTGAGTTCTGTTAACAACCTTTTGACCTCCCGCTTCAATACCTAGAAGCTGATCTTCACCTTTTGTAGGACTACTGGGCGCTTCGGTCTTTTCGGATTTATCAGAGGCAAAGGGATTGGGGAGACTATAAGCAGGCAAGGCGTTAGAAAACAACATCAAAGCGCAAACACAGCCAGCTACGAAAAGACGCACAGAACGTCCTAGAGCAGACAGGTTAAAACGTATAGATTTCATACAAAGCTTCTCCTATTTTCACTGATTTTTGTACAATTTGAGCGTTGACTCGTTCAGAACAAGTCAACTATTAAACTACCTTTGTCAATTTACCGAAATCCTTTATCTTAGCAAATCTACACCTAGGCAGATCTGTATTCAACTTCTCCAAAATTGAAGCGGGTTTAGTAGTACTGCGTAGTACCCATGACCAAAGACAGAGGGCGATTTGGCTCAACCGTGTTCTAGAAACTCAATTTGAGGTACTAATGGGTCTTGAACAATGCCGACACCAGTGAAACCCCAGCGTTTGAGCAAGCCTTTTAACTGAGTTCCAGAGACTGACTCCACAGCAAAGCGATCGGCAACACCAACTCCGTGAGCGTTGAGGTAACTGAGGGCATCAAAATGTTCGCGAAACATCAACAGGTAACTGTCTCCAGCTTCGCTGGCAGTGGCATTGGGCTTGGCGACCAGATAGCGACCGTCAGCTCTAGAAAGAATTAGGTAATAGATTTGGGAGAACATTGTTATTGGTCATTGGTCATTGGTTATTGATTAAGGCATGGGAAACATAACCATCGCGTTCAGCGAGTTACTATTTCAGATCTTCCAGACGAATCCGGGGATCGACAGCTTTGAGAAGCAAGTCGGATAACAAGTTACCTATAATCAGCATGACTGCACCCATCATCAAGCTTGCCATTAACAGAGGTTGGTCTTTGTTATTGAAGGCTTGCAAAATCAGACGCCCTAGTCCGGGCCAGTTGAAAAAATATTCTGCAATAAATGCTCCGCTTAACAAGCTGGCGAACTCAAATCCTAATAGCGTTACCAAAGGATTGATCGCATTGCGGAGAGCGTGGACGTATATGACTCGGTCTTCTGGGAGTCCCTTAGCGCGAGCTGTCTGGATGTAGTCTTGGCGTAAAACATCTAACATTTCTCCCCTAGTAATTCGCTGTAGACCCGCAAAGCTCGTGATTGAGAGCGCAATGGTCGGTAAAATCAGATGCCAAGCGATGTCCAAAACTTTACCAATAGCAGATAGATCGGCGTGATTGATGCTAGTCATACCTCCCACAGGAAATAGGGGAGAGGTGTTTTGTGCCAGTATCAGCAGTAGGAGGGCGGTGATAAAGCTAGGAAAGCCTTGACCCCCGTAGCTAAGAACTTGGAGAACTCGGTCAGACGTGCGGTTCTGGTTGACGGCGGCAACAATCCCCAGAGGAATTGCGATCGCCCAGGTAACAACGAGTGATGCGATCGCCATCAGCAACGTTGCTGGTACTCGCTCCCACAATAAAGACGATACAGAGCGAGAAGAGACAGCAAAACTCGTGCCAAAGTCACCCCTAGTGACCACTTGCACCAACCAGCGCCAATACTGCACTATTGTCGGTTGATCCAGACCAAACTGCTTCCGTAGTTCCTCAATTCGTTCCGGTGAAATCTTAGGATTCTGCTTGAGGGTATCCAGGTAATTTCCCGGTGCCAACTGAATAATTGCAAAACACAGAGCAGACGCCAAAAGCAACGTTAAAATCGCCTGCAACAATCGCTTGAGTACGTAGAGAAATGTCTCACTCGTAACCAGCCGTTTCAGCCCATTCCGTGCGGAATCTAACCCATTGCGAGAAGAATCACTGGTAGAAGAAGTCATTCAATTGTCCTTTGTCCTTTGTCCTTCGTCAGTTGTTCTTTACCAATGACCAATGACCAATAACCAATGACTAATACTCAATCAACGTTATCACTGGTGCATTCGGCAGTTTTTGACGCCCACCCAAATCCCGTAGCTCGATGATAAAGCCGAAGCCTACAATTTCGCAGCCAATCTGCTGTAACAACTTTGCCGTTGCACCTGCGGTTCCACCCGTAGCAATTAAGTCATCCACAATCAAAACCCGACTGCCAGCATTAAAAGCATCTTGATGAACTTCCAGTCGATCCATGCCGTACTCCAGTTCATACTCAACGGTGTGTACCGCCGCCGGAAGCTTACCGGGTTTGCGAACAGGGATAAAGCCAGCACCTAGGTGGTAAGCCAAGGGAGGTCCAAAAATAAAGCCACGGGACTCCATTCCTACCACATAATCAGCAGAAAATCCTGCCTCTTTACACTTTTGGGTAAGCGTATCGATCGTGTAGCGCAGCCCCTCTGGGTTGCACAGTAGCGTTGTGATATCCCGAAATAAAATCCCCGGTTTAGGGAAGTCTGGAATATCGCGAATCAGAGACTTTAAATCCATTATCCGTTCTTTATTGTTCGTTGTCGGTTATTCGCTGGTGTCTGTTGTTTTTTGTTTTCTCTCGGCATAATTGACTACTGATTCCAGACGGCTTGCCTTGCGTCTCCTACTTAGAAGCAGGAGCTTTTATAGAAGGACAGGTTTCCACACCATCCTGCTTCGGTGACTTGCCATTGAGTCCCTGCCAAATCGTACAATATAAGGCTGGATCGTTTTTGATCGATTGCTGACACTTAAGACTTATCTTGTTACTGGAGATTAAGCGCCATTATTTTTTTATTATTTCAGGTATTCAGGTGCAATCCACCGAAGTAAATACTAGACGCTGCTGTCTCATGGTAGGCTCTTGCCAGGTTATTCTCCTCAAGGTTGCCTCTTTCTCTCTCGCCAATTAGGCACTGGGGAAGAGCATCATGTGAGTAGAACCATCAGCTTATTGGGCGACCCCAAAAACTGGGCACAAATGCCAATGTAAGAAGTCAGCTGGTTTACAGGCAGCACCCGTTTGAAATTACTTTATATAAAAACCAGTGAACCCACAATCGCTAGTTGGAACGAATTTTTCTGTGAGCGTAATGCCGACCAATAGTCCTCCTGCCCAGTCAAAGCCGTTGATTTTAGACAGTTTAACCGATCCACCGCTCTCAGATCGGGGATGTCCACCACGAACGCGGCAACAGATTGACCTGATTCTACTTGCCCTTGAAGCTCTGGAACTAGGGGGTTCTGAAGCGATGCTGCTTACGGCTCATGAGCTAGAACTTCAGGATATTATTAAAAATCGCGTTGTCCTTTGGCGTCTGCGCTGCACCAATCCCCTACGGCGCTCTTACACCCGTCGTCCCCTGGAGATGGTGGAAGCCAAAGCCTTAGTCGTAATTGCCTCTCATAGAGCAGGAAGAATGACAGCTTTAATTCGGCAACTGTTGATGGATTATCACCGACTTAATGAGAAGCAAGTGCCACTGGAAAGCAGTTTTCGCTTATCTGAGTATTTGGAACGGTTTCGCGCTCATTTCCGAAGTCGGATGAATCCACGCCGAGCAAAAGTTGCTATTTATAGCTCCGACGAGAAGTTGAATGAGCTTGCCCTCTCCCTGTTGAGTCAGCTGCTGTTCTGCACGGGAACCTCTGGAAAGCAGCGCTTTTGGACTAGCTTGTTTGATGGAGAAGTAGCATGACAATTAGACGGCAGTATATCTTACCCAACTGCACCCTGATCTTAGAAGGCTTGAGTGATGGAACCGGAGCGGTTGGCAACCAGCTCGATGCTCGACCCTTGATGACGTTACTGGTTAATGCGGAATGCCATTTTGTAGGTCAGGCGCAACGACTGAGTGGCGGACGTGATTTTTTTGAAAGTCTCGTACACTCTGTTAATCGCTATGCTCAAGAATTCTTGAGTCAGGTACATCATCCCAAAGCGCATGGTGATAAGCCAGAACTGGTGCAGTTGCAGTACGTCAAGGATAAAAACTTGCATCGCTTGACGATGGTACCAACACCTGGGGCTGTTCCAGTTAGTTCGGGCGGCGGGATGTTCTATGAGTCAGGACCTCATTTCCAGAAGTCTCAAGGGGCGGTGCAGATCGATTTGACGACGGTGCAGTTATTTGACTTGGTAGACGCGATCGATCAATTTTTAACCGATCGCCAAACCCTACCTGACTTGAGTGTGACCTTAGAGCCAGTTTCTAGGCGTCATCGAAGAGCAGACGAACCACTCGCTAAACGGGCAGCACCAGCAGCTGTAGGGGTGACGGGTTTAGCCGTAGCGGCGATCGCACTTTTCTTAGTCCCCGTCCCGCAGGTGCGCCAACCTAAACTAGCAGAATCACAACCTAATACCACTAAGACAAGTTCACCCGTACCAGAAGGGCAACCTCAGGCAACAGCCTCACCCTCACCAAATTCCACATCCACACCCCCCTCAACCTCTGAACTCGAAAAGGTTTTGACCTCTACTCCAGAAGTTACCGATCCAACACAATTGAGCTTCTTGCAACGGAGGCTTTACAGCAAGCTAGATGACGCTTGGAAGAACCGAACACAGGTACAAGAGAACTTGGAATATCGGGTTGGTGTCGGCAAAGATGGGGCAATTGTTGGCTACAAAGAAGTCGGTAGAACACCTATCGATGCTTCCAAGGAAACTCCTCTACCGGAATTACTCTACATCCCTGCTACAGGCAGCATTGCTACCTCTGAACCCATTGCTCAGTACCGTGTAGTGTTCAATAGCCGGGGCATCCTGCAAATCAGTCCTTGGCGCGGATATGTAGGCAAACCCAGTTTAGGTCCAGAAATTACTGACGGTGACACGATCACAAAGCTCAACAATCAACTTTATGACCAAATTCGCAAAGATTGGAGCGGTACTCCTATCTTTCAGAAGGAGTTAGTTTACCGAGTTGCTGTCACTGAAGAGGGCGTCGTTGCTGACTATGAGGCAATTAATCAACCCGCTTCTGATTACGTTCAGGAAACTCCTCTCAATCGCTTAACCAAGCCAGAAGCAGCAAGCGGTGATCAACAGAACTCAGGGGTAATCCCTCAAAAACCCCTCGCTCAGTTTCGGGTCGTATTTAAACCCAGCGGGGTTTTGGAAGTCGGTTCTTTACAGGGTTACAGATAGTTATTGGTTGTTAGTTGTTGGTTGTTTGTTATCAGCTATAACTCATAGCAAACAACCAATAATTA
>DATNQT010000483.1:0-8414 GCA_036703885.1 Candidatus Sericytochromatia bacterium | reverse complement strand
AGAAGGGTGGGACATGGAATACCAGCCAGAAGCAGCACTCTTTGATGAAGACACTGAGGCTTCTCAAGCGGTAGATGATTTACTAGATTGGAATGCAGTAGGTACGGTCGAGGAAGAGAATCTAGACAATTGGCTGGGGCTTGAGGCAAATGAGGCGACCGAAGCCCAAGACGGGACTCTTGAACTAGAGGAAGATGAAGCGGCAGCACTGGGAATAGATTGGGAAACGGCTGATAACGATGTGGTATTGGAGGAATTAACGGCAGCAAGCCTAGGTGCGTCAGCTCTCTCTTTAAATTCGCAAACGTCTGAGTTTGATGATTTAGACGCATTGCTGGCGAGTAGCGGACAAGCGCAAGCAGCAGAAACTCCAGTCGCCATGAGCGAACTCGACGGGTTGAATGAATTTGACGATTTAGAGGCATTGTTAACTCAGGAGGCTCCTTCCACGAGTGGAGCTTCGACATCAGCAGACATGGAGGGATTTGAAGACCTCGAAGCCCTCTTAAGCGAACAAATGCCTGCCGCTACTGAGCAATCCCTAGCACCAGCCAAGAGTGCGGCGCTTGATGCAGACGACTTTGGAGACTTGGAAAAACTGCTGGAGCAAGCCGATCAGACAATGGGCGGTCCACCGACAGTAGCACCCGATCGCCAAGTTCGCCCACCCATGCGATCGCGTCCTAGCCGGGGAGGAGTATTCCAGGAAACGATGAGGGTGCCAGTCAGACACCTAGACAGCCTCAGTAACTTGGTGGGAGAACTGGTGGTAAACCGCAATAGTCTAGAGCAAGACCAAGAACGTCTGCGGCAATTCTTGGATAATTTATCGCACCAGGTACTAGCCTTAAGTGATGTGGGTTCGAGAATGCAGGACTTGTACGAGCGGAGTCTGTTGGAAACCTCGCTGTTAGCTAGCCGCCAAGGCTATCGGACTCCCTTTAATTCGCAACCCGTTCCGCAAAACAGCCATCCTTCAGGCGTAGAATACGATCCCCTGGAAATGGATCGCTTTACGGGCTTCCATTCCCTCTCTCAAGAGATGATCGAGCTGATTGTTCGGGTACGGGAGTCGGCGTCTGACATCGAGTTTTTGGTGGATGAAACAGACCAAGTTGCCCGGATGCTGCGGCAGGTAACTACCCAGCTGCAAGAGGGACTGACGCGATCGCGCATGGTGCCCTTTGCCCAAACCGCTGACCGCTTACCCCGTGCCGTGCGTGACATTTCCCAGAAATTAGGCAAAGAGGCTCAACTGTACGTTGAGGGTAAGGAAACCTTGATCGACAAAATGATCTTGGAACACCTCAACGACCCCATGACTCACTTAATCAATAACGCCCTCACTCACGGAATTGAATTGCCAGAGGTACGCCGAAAAGCAGGGAAGCCAACTACAGGTAGAATTACCCTTCGGGCCTTCCACCAAGGTAATCAAACCGTTATTGCCGTTGCCGATGATGGGGCGGGTATCAATCCGGAACGAGTCAGAGCCAAAGCGATCGAACGCAAACTCATCACTCCCGCAGAGGCGAAAACCCTAACCAACTTGGATTTGTACAACTTCCTCTTCCATCCAGGTTTTACCACCAAAGATAAAGAGGATGAGTACGCGGGTCGCGGCGTTGGTATGGATGTCGTACTCACTAGCTTGAGTGATATGCGCGGCACAATCCACATTGATTCCACCTTGGGCAAAGGTACAACCTTTACGATCCGCCTGCCCCTGACCCTAAGTATTTGTAAAGCGCTCTCTTGCCTAAGTGAGCGAGCACGGATTGCTTTCCCGATGGATGGGGTAGAAGATATGCTCGATCTGCCGCATGATCGCGTTCAGACTAACTCAGAAGGTCAAACCTGTATCCAATGGCGCGACACGTTACTGCCGTTTCAACCCTTATCTGATTTGCTGAAGTACAATCGTCAGCTCAGTCGAGGCACAGTCTACGGTGGCAAACGGGAAGACGACATGATTTCAATCGTGGTGCTGCGTAGCGCCGGGAACTTCATGGCCATCCAAGTCGATCAGGTTTTAGGCGAACAGGAAATTGTTATTAAGCAGCTGGAAGGACCTGCACCGAAACCCGTGGGAATCGCTGGCGCTACCGTCTTAGGAGATGGTCGAATTATGCCCATCGCTGATGTCTTGGAACTCATCGATCTAGCAATGGGGCGGATTCGCAAAGACAACGTCACAACCCTCTGGTCGAGGGAGGATGGCGAGGGTCAAGTTCCAGAAGAGACTCTAACGGCTAAGATGGAGCCGATGGTGTTGATTGTGGATGACTCAATTACCGTGCGTGAACTTCTCTCAATGACCTTCTCTAAATCAGGTTATCGGGTCGAACAAGCCCGTGATGGTCAGGAAGCCTGGGATAAGCTCCGGTCGGGTCTGCCTTGCGATATTGTTTTCTGTGATATCGAAATGCCCAGAATGGACGGTTTGGAGTTGCTGTCTCGACTTCAAAAAGATGAGACCCTTTGCAAGCTGCCTATCGCCATGCTGACCTCTCGTGGTGCTGACCGACATCGGCAAATGGCAGCGCAGTTGGGGGCAAATGGCTACTTCACCAAGCCGTATCTCGAAGAAGTGCTATTGGAAGCAGCAAACCGGATGATCAAAGGTGAGGTACTGTTTGGTACTAATAGCAACGCTTGATTTTAGTAATTGGTCATTGGTCATTAGTCATTGATAAGTTGGAGTAAGGACTAATGACTAATGACTGATGACTAAGGACGAGAAGATTTTGAGAGATCAGACTTCAACGAAAAAACTGGGCGATCGCAGCTTAAAGGTTTTCATGATGGCAGTATCCCTTCTGGGAGTCACTATGCTCTGGGGACCGGAAGCAAAAGCTAAGGATGTAGAAATCAAAGTAGGAGTAGTACAGCGATTTGGAGCTAAACCTGCCGACCAGTTAACCTTGCAAGCTACCCCAGGCGATCGCCTTACCGTCCGCTACTTGTCAGGCGATATGAAGCCCCAAACTCTACAACTTGAAAGCCTGAAACTGGAAACAGTGATGCAGCCGCTCTCAACCCCCACTCTAGAGGAACGTGTCGTTCTCAGCACCCACTCGACGTTTGAAACCGCAGAAGACAGTGCTAACCAATGGCGACAGCGAGGCATTGAGGTAGAGGTAGCACAACCCGATCAATGGCAAGTCTGGGCAAAACGGGATGTTTATCAGACGCCTTTAGTACGGCGTTTCCTGCTCTCAACGCTTCAATCCAAAGGTAATACGACGGCTTATCTCGATACACAAATTCTCAAGCAAGTGCCACGAGTTTCGTTTGTCGTCAATGGTTATCGCTACAATCGTCGGCAACTGCAAATTTCGTCTCAGAAAAATCTCATTCAGGTCAGTGTTGGTAAAAATGACCGAAAACCCCATCTTTATGCGGGAAGCTTGCAAATCCAACCAAATGCTTACGGTACTCACACTCTAGTCAATCAGGTATCGATAGAAACGTATCTGCGAGGTGTTGTCCCTCACGAAATTGGTGCAGATGCTCCTTATAGAGCTGTGGAAGCTCAGACTATTATTGCGCGAACATATGCCTTACGGAACCTACGCCGCTTTGTAGCTGATAACTACGAACTCTGTGCAGATACCCATTGCCAGGTTTATAAGGGATTAGGTGACACATCACCTGTTGCCGATCGCGCGATCGCGGCGACATCCGGTAAGGTGTTGACTTACAACAACGAGCTAGTAGACGCACTCTATTCTTCTACCACGGGCGGCATTACTGCTCCTTTCGGTGATGTTTGGAATGGTGTAGATCGTCCTTACTTAAAGGCTGTGGTAGACTCACCCAACTCTGTCTGGAATTTGTCACAAAAATCCCTAGCTGATGAACAAAATTTCCGTCAATTCATTAACTTGAAGCAAGGGTTTAATGAAACGGGCAGGGATGCCTTTCGTTGGCGCTACACAAGTACGCTAGAACAGATGACTGATTTTTTACAACGCTATTTCAAAAAGACGAATCCTCCCCTTGCCACCTTCACGCGCATTGTGCAGGTGCAAGTGGTGAAGCGATCGCCTGCTGGACGAATTCTCAAAGTCGCGGTACAAACCGATAAAGGCGTTATTGAAATCGATAAAAATGAAGTCCGCAGCGCCTTTGAACCACCCTTGAGTACTTTCTTCTACCTAGAGCCAATCTCCGATGCCAATAAAACTCTTACAGGTTATGCCTTCGTAGGTGGTGGCTTTGGTCATGGCGTTGGCTTAAGTCAATACGGTTCTCACAACTTAGCTAAACTTGGCTGGTCGGGAGAGCAAATTCTCAGTTTCTACTATCCCGGTACACAAATTCAGCCCCTGAGTAATTCCATTGTCTTCTGGCAAGAGCCTAAACCAGCGTCTGAGCCATTGATCATAAGACGTTGAGCGGCACAGAAGCCACTATGAGAGGTGGTAGGTGGTAGGTAGTAGGTGGTAGGTGGTAGGTGGTAGCCACTTAGGTTAGGACAGTGTTGAGTGCCCAAAACTCTGAAGCCTACTACGCTTTTACTCAGCACTCAGCACTCAGCACTTTGCTATAGGTGTTAGGTAGGTTAAAGATGAAGCAGGAACAAATGACCACTGTTCCTGCTTAAAATGCTTTTTTGCTCCAAAACCCTCAGCCCAAAC
Organism: Candidatus Sericytochromatia bacterium; assembly: GCA_036703885.1. GTDB lineage: Bacteria > Cyanobacteriota > Cyanobacteriia > Cyanobacteriales > Coleofasciculaceae > CADCTM01. The sequence continues at coordinate 3,771 of DATNQT010000483.1, read as the reverse complement.
GACAAAGTTTAACGCTTACTTTCAACTGGCATTGCCACAAAAAACGCTACAGCTTGCCGTTCCAGACTTAGGACGAGAGACTATTCTTATGAATTCTCGGCTTCTTATCTTAGTAGAGTTCTTCCTCTTGGTGGGTCATGATCGTGCAATCAGACTTGGGGTAAGCTACACAGGTCAGAACGTATCCAGCCTCGATCTGATCGTCATCCAGAAAAGATTGGTCAGATTGATCGACCTCACCTTCTGTGATTTTGCCAGCGCAGGTAGAGCAAGCCCCAGCACGACAAGAATAGGGCAGGTCAAGACCTTGCTCTTCAGCCGCGTCGAGAATGTACTCGTCATCGGGAACTTCAATCGTAGTGTTCAGCCCTTCGGCTTCGTTGATCAACGTAACCTTATAACTTGCCATTAGCGATCCTCTCTGTTGATTTAAAACGGCAGGAAAAATTCTGAGTCAAGCGTACTTCACGCGAGCGAACTTCCTTTTTAGGAAGGTTGGCTTTGCAGTTTTCGCTTCATTTCTGATACTACGGGAAAAAGCTCAGGAGGTTGAGCGGGATTAGGAATGAAATGCTTAACTGAATATAAAATTAGTTATTCTTATATATTGACGCCAGGGTGGGGAAGTCAAAATTTAGCTCCAAAGTAGGTCTCAAGTTAGATTATTCAGGGGTTCTCAATTTCTACGCCCCTTTGGTTCTCCATCTAAATTTTTCATGAATTAGCATTAGTTATCGTTATACATAAAATTAATGATTTGTTCTTACATGAGTACTTTCCTAAACCCTGACTCCTGACCCCCTGACTACTGTTTGCAAGCCAGTGAGAACTTTTATGACTTTAAGCTAGCCACTTTTGAGGCTCTAAGGTTAGAGTTGTGGAAAATTTATCTAAAATCGCGTGTAACCTACAAAAGCGTCTTTGTGGCTCATAAGCATGAGACTTCTTGCATAATTGGCAAAGAAAAAGCTGATAAGTACCATAGCAACAAGCGTAAAAAATGCCTTTTGCAAGAATTCAATGAGATCAGTCCTTTGTAAATCTCACAAGTTCATACTCCTAGGCAGGGCGAACACCTATGAACTCTCAAGATGATCAAGAAAACGAGCTGCAACGTCGGGAACGAGAGCTTCAGGCGCGAGAGCAAGCAATTCGACTCCGAGAAATAGAGGCCCAAATCAATCAACCACCGCTGCTTCAAACCGTGAAGCATCGAGAATCTGAACGCTCCCTCAAGCCGTGGTACGGAAAACTTGTGAATGTTGGGAAGTTTTTAGCGGTTGTTGTTGCTGTTGTAATTGCTATCAGGATAGCGACGGGGCTTGCCACTGTGATTATGATTGGAGCCGTTGCTTGGGTGGGTTACAAAATCTTTTTGGAAGGCGATCGCTCTAAGCGGTAATCTCGATGCCTTGAGATTTTGCAATTAAGCCTAATTGATATTAGCTGGAGCGCACAGCCCAGAACAATAATCTTTTCCTCTACCTACTTTCATCCAAGGAAATTACTAAAACCTTTCCGAAAAGTAGATTTTGGGATTGAAGCCACATATGCACAACCCTATCAAAGCCGCTTCTCTACCCTCCCCCTCTTGTAGGACAGAATAGGGGCATCAATTATAGATAGGGAGTGTCATGAGTGAAAAGATTTCTCAGATAGCCTATAAGCGGCAGCTATACCCCAATCCTTTGTTCACGTCCTATAACGAGTAGATTATTCGGTAACACAGATGAGTTACAAAATTGAAACTGACGGCTTTCTGAATGATTTAGATCGAGTCACGAGAGTACGTTATGAAGTAGCAAATTCTCTAGGTAGAATCGCAGACACTCTAAGTAAATCTGAATCAGAAGGAAAGCAGCATTCTGGTGGACTGGGTTTAGATGCACAGATAGAAGACATTAATATCGCTAGTAAAAATCTCCGAAGTGGCGTATTTAGGCTTCTGGTTTTGGGGGATATGAAACGGGGCAAAAGTACCTTTCTTAATGCTTTAATTGGAGAAAATTTATTACCAAGTGATGTAAATCCCTGTACCGCACTGCTAACGGTTCTACGTTACGGTTTGGAAAAGAAAGTTACTGTTTACTTCAATGATGGGAGAAGACCAGAACAGCTAGACTTTCAGCAGTTTAAGCATAAATATACGATTGATCCAGCTGAAGCGAAGCAACTCGAACAAGAAAAAAAGCAAGCTTTTCCTGGAGTTGACCATGCGGTAGTTGAGTATCCCTTACCGTTGCTAGAAAAGGGAATTGAAATTGTTGATAGTCCTGGTCTTAATGATACGGAAGCCAGAAACGAACTGTCTTTAGGGTATATCAATAATTGCCATGCAATCCTCTTTGTACTGAGAGCATCACAGCCTTGTACGCTTGGGGAACGGCGTTATCTGGAAAACTATATTAAAAGTCGTGGATTATCGGTCTTCTTTTTGATTAATGCTTGGGATCAGGTTAAGGAGGGACTGATTGACCCAGATGATGTGGAAGAACTGCAAGAAGCAGAAGGGAAACTGCGTCGAGTTTTTAAAGCTAACTTGGCTGAATATTGCCTGGTAGATGGACACGATATATATGATGAGCGGGTTTTTGAGGTTTCCGCCATTAAGGCGTTAAGGAAGCGGATGAAGGATTCTTCAGCTTCGCTGGAGGGAACAGGATTTCCGGAGTTCATGGGGGCACTCAACACCTTTTTAACCCAAGAACGAGCGATCGCAGAATTGCGGCAAGCTAGAACTTTAGCACGTCAAACTTACACTCATACAAAAGAAGCTGTCGAACGTCGCATTCCATTACTTGAGCAAGATGTCAATCAGTTGAAACAAAAGATTAGTTCAGTTGAACCGGAATTCAACAAATTGACAAACATCCGCGATCAATTTCAACAAGAAATACGTTCCACCAGGGATACTCAGGCAAGAGCGATCGCAGATTCTTTCCGCACCTACGTCTTAAATCTAGGAAACACGTTTGAAACAGATTTCCTACGATATCAGCCCGATCTAAAGATGCTTGACTTCCTCAATAAAGGGAAACGTGAAGCCTTTAATGCTTCATTGCAAACCGCATTTGAGCAGTACATTTCTGACAAGTTTTCCGCTTGGAACCTGACAGCAGAACAAGAGATGAATGCGGCTTTCGCGCAACTATCGAAAAGTGCGGCTGAGTATGGTGCTTCCTACAGTCAGGTTACTGCTCGGATTACGGAAAAGTTAACGGGGCAAAAGGTAAATATTCATCCAAATACCCCTGAAGACGATAACTCCCCAGCCTGGACGAAGTGGGCAATGGGTTTGTTTTCACTGGTTCGCGGTAACATTGCTGGTGTGGCAATGGCTGGTGTAGGTTTCGACTGGAAGAACATCCTATTTAATTACGTTGCTGTGATTGGTGTGGGTAGCATTATTACCGCAGTTACTGGTATTTTCTTAGGCCCAATCGGACTAGCACTAATTGGGATGGGGATTGGTTTTGTGCAAGCCGATCAAGCCCGACAAGAATTAGTGAAGACGGCAAAGAAAGAATTGGTCAAATATTTACCTCAGGTGGCAAACGAACAATGGTTACCCGTTCATGATGCAGTTAAAGAGTGCTTTGATGTGTATGAGCGAGAAGTTACCAAGCGGATTGATGATGACATTCAGGCACGGAAAGCTGAATTAGATAATCTGCTCAAGCAAAAGGAATCCTATGAACTTGATCGGGGTGTAGAAGTGGAGCGGCTCAAAAAACTAGAGGCAGATGTTTCGTCCGAAATCCGCAGTATTGA
>DATNQT010000482.1:0-5057 GCA_036703885.1 Candidatus Sericytochromatia bacterium | reverse complement strand
ACTTAGCTGTAGGGGTAGTTTATGCGTGGTCAGTGGACATTGATGAAGAAGACTTGCCAACTGGGGGGTTTTGTGCTTCCAAGGTAGGGGGAAAAGTCCTCAAGACTCTGGTGTGTCACAACTTTATCGGTAACGCCAGTGCTACTTTAATCCGCCGTTCTTGTTTCGAGAACATCGGTAGCTACAACTGCCAATTGAAAGAACAAAATGCTCAAGGTTGTGAAGACTGGGAGCTTTATCTGCGCCTTGCCGAACGGTATCAATTTCGAGTTGTTCCAGAGTTTCTCATTGGATATCGCAAGATTTTTAACAGCATGTCTTGCGATTACAGCAAAATGGCGAAGTCTCATGCCTTGATGTTGCAAGCCGCTCGACAAAGACATCCAGAGATTCCCGGCGCTATTTATCGCTTGTCTAGCAGCAGTTTCTACCTGTACTTAGCGCGTCAAAGCAATCTGCGTGGTAGCCATCGTACTACCTTGCTATGGCTGTACAAGGCTTTACAAGCAGATTGTATTACACCGCTTCTGCGGTATGGACTGTATGCCTTGGCGATCCAAAGCTTTGTAGGAATTATAGCGGGTTGGGCGCTCTCTCGAATTTCATCAAAGCCTCAAGTTGTGGCACCGTTGCAGCGCGAGTGTAAATCCGATCGCTCAACAACAATTGCTGAACTCAACACGCGGCAGATGAGCATACAGCTCAAAGTTTTGGTGGGTAGCATCTTACATCGATCAATGTCCATGATCTGAAGAATTCAAATTCATGCTTTATCCAATCAAAGTAGTCGATATCGAGTTGAGTCGTCCCCTCACCAGTATTGAAAATTTAGACGGCTACATGGGATTGCAAGGACTGGTTCGCCTGCACGGTGTACCGATTGGGTATATCAAAGTCCCTGTCTCGGCTGGTCGGGTGAGTGCCAAGACTTTAAGTAAATTCATTTTGGAAGAACATAACTACTCGATCGCCAATCACCTTTTAGGTAATGGGTTGGCGTCCCCGCCAAAACAAGATGGTTTACGCCTTGAGGACTTATTTGATGTGCCACCGCCAGAGTACACCGGGGCGTTGCCATTGGTTACGGTGGCGGTTTGTACGCGCGATCGCACATCCGATCTAGCTCTGTGTTTAGACGCCCTCTGCCAGTTAGATTACCCCGCTCTCGATCTCCTGGTTATAGATAATGCTCCCACTAGCGATGCGACGAAGGAACTGGTGCAGAGCAACTATCCCAATGTCCGCTATGTCTGCGAACCCCGTCCTGGTCTAGATTGGGCACGCAACCGGGCAATTATTGAGTCGCAGGGCGAAATCATCGCCTACACCGATGACGATGTGGTAGTTGATGCGGGGTGGGTGAAAGCCTTAGCCCAGGTATTTGCCGAAAACCCAGAAGTTATGGCAGTTACAGGCTTGGTTGTGCCTTACGAACTAGAAACTGAGGCACAAAACCTCTTTGAATTATACGGCGGCTTCGGAAAGGGTTTTGAGCGCAAGTGGTTCCGGGTGGGTCGAGGCAACAAAATGCCCTGGCAGCTTCTGGGTGCTGGACAATTTGGTACGGGAGCGAATATGGCTTACCGTCGCTGCGTATTTGATGAGATTGGATACTTCGATCCAGCGATGGATGTGGGTACTGCCACTAATGGCGGTGGCGACTTAGAGATGTTCTTTCGGATATTGAAGGAAGGGCATACTCTTGTCTACGAACCCAATGCGCTCGTCCGCCATCGACATCGGCGGGATTATGCTAAGTTGCGATCGCAGATTACCAATAACGGCATCGGTTTGTATTCCTACTTGGTGTGTGGTGCCCTGACCTATCCTGAGGAACGTCTTTCTTTCTTACTGCTAGGCCTGTGGTGGATGTTGTATTGGAATTTGCGGCGTCTGTGGATTTCCTTCAAACATCCAACCCGCTTGCCACAACATTTAGTCCTAGCTGAATTAATCGGTTCCTTAATCGGTCTAACACGCTATCAGAAAGCGCGTAAAACCGCTGCCGAGATTGCAAAAAGCTTCGGTTCCCTTACCCCGGAGAAGCAGTCACAAAAGCCTGTATTGCAAAATCCCAATTCCAACACTGGCACGGCTGTCAGGACTATCGAGTTAAGCCAACCCCTACAGGCGTTAACCGATGTAACCGAATATCCGGTTGTGCGGGTCTTCATGAAATGGAACGATCGACCTTTGGGAAGTGTAGATATTAGCAATACCTATCAGTCCATTAGCAAGAATCGCTTGATTGACGCGATTGTCAATAAGTTAGGTCTCAACCCGCTCGAACCTGACCGCAACATCAATCAAGCATTGCGCTGGGCTAAGGCATTGTCCGTCCTAACCAAGCACCTTACACCAACTGAGGAGGCAGCCTTACCAGAGAGATTACCTGCCAACGTTTCAGTCTCCATTAACCTCGCCACTTACGATCGCCCAGATGATTTGCGTAACTGCCTGCGTAGCTTAGTCGCCCAAAAGTCACCCCGGCGGGTTGAGATCGTTGTAGTTGATAATCATCCCGTCTCTGGTCTGACGCCGCCTGTCGTTGCGGAGTTTCCCGGTGTGGTGCTGGTGAGCGAACCGCGCCAAGGGCTGGCTTACGCTCGGAATGCAGGCTTCGTTGCCAGCACTGGCGACATTGTTATCGCTACCGATGATGATGTAACGCTACCTGCCGACTGGCTGGAAAAATTGGTAGCTCCTTTTGCTAGACCCGATGTGATGATCGTCACGGGCAATGTCTTGCCATTAGAGTTGGAAACACCTTCCCAACAAGCCTTTGAAAGTTATGGGGGTTTGGGACGTGGCTTTGAACCGTTAGAAGCCAACGGCGATTGGTTTGAATCATTTCCACGTATGGCTGTGCCGACCTGGAAGCTTGGTGCAACAGCGAATGCGGCTTTTCGTGCCAGTATTTTCAGCCATCCCCAAATTGGTCTGATGGACGAGGCGCTTGGTCCCGGTATGCCATCGGGTGTCGGTGAAGACACTTATCTGTTCTATAAGGTACTGAAAGCTGGCTACGCATTTGTATATGAACCAAAAGCTTATGTCTGGCACAAGCACCGCCGCGACGTGCCCGCACTACGCCGTCAGCTCTACAACTACAGTAAAGGTCATGTCTCTTACAATCTAACGACTTGGCTGCGTGATCGCGATTGGCGAGGGCTGTTTCAAATCTTCGTGGGACTGCCAAGCTATCATTTCCAGCAAATTAAAACATGGTTACTAGGTCGAAGCGATTATCCAATATCACTGACTTTGCTAGAAATCGCCGGGAATTTGGTTGGCCCTTGGTCGTTGTGGCAGTCATACCAACGTGTCAAGCGTGAAGGTCGTAGCGCACCTTATATCCCAGTTACAGAGCGCTCTGTTGCCGCGTCTGAGCCAGTTTCAGTAGAGACACTCCAGTTAGCAACAGTTGGTGACTCACAGCAGGCATAATTGGCTGCGCCATTGAGGGAGCGTCTGTGATGTCAACCCACTTATAGGTAACTCAACTTTGCTCCCTTGTTTCTTCAGAATTTTAAGTCCTCAAGGATTGACGGCTCATGGTACTTAGGAAAGGTTTCCCAGCTTCTGGGGCTAGGTGGCGACTGCCTTATCTCTACGATCTGCTGCGATCGCTTGTAGATCGAGATATGAAGCTGCTGTATAAGCGGTCAGTTTTGGGAGTAGCTTGGACGCTGATTAACCCCTTACTACAACTGGCAGTTTTTGCCTTTGTCTTCCAATTGGTGCTACCCGTAGCAATTCCCCGTTACTCCTCATTCGTCTTTACGGGCTTGCTCGTCTGGACTTGGTTTCAAACCTCCCTCTTCCAAGCAACCGGGGTGATTATCGCCAATCGCCCCCTGATCCGACAACCTGGTTTTCCCATTGCGATTTTGCCAGTGGTGATTACGACAACGGGTTTGATTCACTTTTTGCTAGCCCTCCCCGTCTTAGTGATCTTTTTGCTGGTTGACGGAGTTGAGTTAAAGCCTGTCATTCTATTGCTACCACTCTTACAGGCGCTTCAGTTTGCCTTGACAGTCAGCCTCGCTTATTTACTCGCGGCTCTCAATGTCACCTTTCGGGACACCCAGCATACGCTCGGTGTCTTGCTACAGCTATTTTTCTACGTGACGCCAATTTTTTACGATATCAAGAATGTGCCAACAGGGTATCAGTCTCTCTACTACCTAAACCCGATGGTACATATCGTTACAGCCTACCGAGCCATATTGATGCAAGGAACACAACCCAATTGGCAACCCTTGCTGATTATTGCCGTAGTGATGGCGATTTGTTTACCCATTGGTCTGCAATTTTTTCGGCGGCAGAGTGCTCGCTTTGTGGAGGAACTATAAATGCCTGAAGCCATTATTGTGCAAAGACTGGGTAAACGCTATAGCCGCTACCATGCAGAACGACCCGTCACGATTATGGAGGCGGCACTTTCGGGTTTGCGAGGGCTAAGAGCGCAAGAACATTTCTGGGCATTGCGTGATGTCAGCTTCACCGTCTCCCCCGGCGAGATGCTAGGGGTAATCGGTAAGAATGGCGCTGGTAAATCCACACTCTTGCAACTCGTTGGTGGTGTCGGACATCCTGATGAGGGCAGAGTGAAGATCAACGGGCGAATAGGGGCTTTGCTGGACTTGGGGGCGGGCTTCCACCCGGATTTGACTGGACGAGAAAATGCCGGGGTCAGTTCTATAGTGGCGGGTTTGAGCCGTCGGGAAGCGGCGCGGCGCTTTGATGCGATCGTGGAGTTTGCTGAGCTAGAGCAGTTTATCGACAATCCGCTACGGACCTACAGCACGGGGATGCAAATGCGCTTGGCTTTTGCGGTTGCCGTTCATACAGACCCCTCAGTTCTCCTCGTTGACGAGTTTCTATCGGTTGGTGACTTGGCATTTCAAGCGAAGTGCCTGCAACGAATTACTGAGTTGAAAGCCCAAGGCTGTGCCATTGTTTTAATTTCTCACAGTGCAGGTCAAGTTCAGGAATTGTGCGATCGCGCTCTGTGGCTACGCCAAGGTCAAGTGGTGGCGTATGGTGAGCCAGAA
>DATNQT010000481.1:0-4493 GCA_036703885.1 Candidatus Sericytochromatia bacterium | reverse complement strand
CACTGGCGTTACCGATAAAGTTGTGACACACCAGAGTCTTGAGGACTTTTCCCCCTACCTTGGAAGCACAAAACCCCCCAGTTGGCAAGTCTTCTTCATCAATGTCCACTGACCACGCATAAACTACCCCTACAGCTAAGTTGGCTTGTAAGAAGCATTGCACTTGTTTTTCGAGATTTTCGGGATACCAAAGATCATCGGCATCAATTGGTGCAATGAATTCTCCCTGAGACTTTTGAATAGCTAAATTCCGAGCAGCGGCTACGCCAGAATTTTTCTGGTGTAACAGGACGACACGAGAGTCTTGTTGAGCCATCGATCGCACAATCTCAGCCGTCTGGTCGCTTGAGCCATCGTCTACCACTAAAACTTCAATGTTTTTGTAAGTCTGAGAGAGTACAGAATTCAACGTCCTCTCAATAAACGTCTCTGCGTTGTAGGCAGGAACAATCACCGAAACTAAGGGAAAATTCACAGGTTGCTGATGGCTATCCATGATTGGCTTTTGATGGCTGGAGGCTTACGTTTCGGTTGTGAAGTTAAAGAAGCTCGACTAGCTGTTGGAGTAGTATTTCCCATTAGGGGTTGTGGTGTCGTTGATGCCAATTCCAGGCATGAAGAAAAATCTCTTTGAGATCGGATCGGAATACTGAGGCTGCCAGCATGGCTTCCAAAAGCGTTAGGGTGCCAACGACGTTGTTCCGGTAATATTTAGCGGGGTCGCTGACGGATTCACCTACGTAGGCATAGGCGGCAAAGTGCATGACAGCGGCAATTTCGTGAGTGGCAAATACTTCATCTAACAAGGCGCGATCGCTAATATCACCCACAATCAGCTTGGCACCCAATGCCTGTTCGACGAACTCCCGATGTCCATACACTAACTTATCGAGAACGATTGCTTCATAGCCTGCATTTTGTAATGCCTGAACAGCGTGAGACCCAATATATCCTGCTCCTCCGGTCGCTAGAATGCTTTGTTTAATTTGAGACATATGGTTTTTCCCTAATTCTCTCTCTAAGATTTATTTAAGCAATATTTGTGGAGGTAGCGGAAACTAATTTATTGCTGATTATTATTTGGTGAATTTATTTAAGTTGCGTATTGTGAATCCTTGTTAGTTTACCTAGTGGCTGCAATAAAACCCTACTTGAATGTACCAAATGCATCCGGATTATTAGTTACCTAAATCCCAACTTTACAAAAAAAACTCATATCTTCTTGAAAAAGGTTAGGTGTTTAAAGATTAAGTAAAGAAGCCCCTGACCCTAATGACTTATAGGTAGATAGGTACTAAATTGTCAATTAGCGACTACCAAATCAAGAGAACTGAGAAGCAAAAAGCCTTGCTGGTCAAGAGTTGTACCTTCTCTAGTTATTAAGAAATCAAGAAAAATAAATCGGCTTACACCATTAATACTGATTCAAAAGTCAAACCCATCTAGCGGGCTGCTGAATCAGAAGTTTGCTTCGCTTGAAAATCTGCTTGTCCTTCGGTTCATCGAAAAGACTTGTTTTCAACCTGTAATTGTAATTAAAGCTGGCTGATGATGCTTACCTCTGCTACCTCTACTCCAGTAACCGTTTCAGTGATTATCCCTGTATATAATGGGGGCGAGAATTTTCGTCAATGTCTTTCGAGTCTAGCCCTCGCTGCACCTTTTCCCTATGAAGTGATTGTGGTAGCTGACGGTGATACAGATGGTTCTTGGCGTTTAGCTCAAGAGTTTGGTGCAAAAGTAATTAGAGTACCCGTAGCTGGAGGCCCAGCAAAGGCTCGAAATCTGGGAGCTAAGGCAGCACAGGGCGATATCCTGTTCTTTGTAGATGCTGATGTGGCAATCCGTCCCGACACCATCGGTCAAGTTGCGATCGCCTTTGAGCAGCAACCTGATTTGGCAGCGCTGATTGGCTCCTACGACGATGCACCGGGGACAAGCAACTTCCTATCTCAGTACCGAAATTTGTTCCATCATTATACTCATCAGACCTCACGTCAAGAGGCGTCAACCTTCTGGGGAGCCTGTGGCGCAATTCGTCGCGACATTTTCATGGCAATTGGTGGCTTTGACGAGAGTTATCGTCTACCATGTGTTGAAGACATTGAATTAGGCTATCGGCTGAAGCGAGCTGGTTACAACATTCAGCTACACAAGACGATACAGGTTAAGCATCTCAAGCGATGGGGCGTCATTTCTCTTCTCAGGGCTGACATTTTCTACCGCGCCATCCCTTGGACGGCATTGCTTCTGCGCGAACGCCAGTTTGCCAATGACTTGAACTTACAGGTATCCAATCGAATCAGCGTTGTATTGGTCTACGCCCTGCTAGGTTCTCTCGTCGCCGCTTGCTGGTGGTCTGGTGCTCTAATCGTCGCCTGTGGGTTGAGCTTGGTTCTGTTTGCCCTCAATGCCTCCGTCTACCAATTCTTCCAGGAAAAACGCGGTATTGTGTTCGCGGCAAAAACCATTCCCTGGCATTGGCTGTACTACTTTTACTGTGGACTTGCCTTTGCGATCGGTCTCGCCCGCCACTTACTCGCTCAACACGTATGGTCTCAGAAGGTGTTTGGCAAGTTGCAATTAGACACCTAATGGCTGTCCATCACTGGAGTATCGCCACAGCATCAGGTTAGTCATCGACCAAGCAATCATCGTACCGCTAATAGCAGTCAGACCCCAGCTATGGGGTTTGCTTTTGAAAAAAATTTGGAGATTCTTTGGATGGAACATTATCCTGTCGTCATTACAGGGGCAGGCCCAGCGGGCTTGACGGCTGCCTACGAACTAACCAAGCAAGGGATAAAACCCATCGTACTTGAAAGCGCAGATAAGGTGGGTGGTATCTCTCGTACTGAGGTTTATAAAGGCTATCGCTTCGACCTGGGTGGTCACCGCTTCTTCACCAAAGTTGTGGCAGTGCAGCAACTTTGGAAAGAGGTGCTTGGAGAAGAGTTCCTCAAAGTTCCCCGGATGTCACGCATCTATTACCAGGGTAAATTCTTCGACTATCCCCTCTCGATTTTCAACACACTATCGAATCTGGGCATCCTCCCCAGTTTCTTTATACTGTTGAGCTACTTAAAGGCAAAATTAAAGAAAAGATTGCGACCCGGTCCTGAGCCAGAGACGTTTGATCAGTGGGTAATCGATCGCTTCGGTCGTCGCCTCTATAGAATATTCTTCCAAACTTATACTGAGAAGGTATGGGGAATCGCTTGCAATAAAATTCAGGCTGACTGGGCGGCACAGCGCATTCAAGGGATGTCTCTCAAGAAAGCTGTCTTCAACGCCTTGTTCGGAACGCATAAAACTGCAAGCTTGATTAAGGAATTTGACTACCCGGTTTTGGGACCGGGGATGATGTGGGAACGCTTCCAAGAAGCGGTAGAGAGCAAAGGCGGTAAGGTCTGTCTCAACACCCCCGTCATTCGCGTCGAACGGGATGGCAATCGCATTACAGGAATCACGGCGCAACGGGACGGCGAAACCATCCAAATCTCTGGAGACCAGTTCATCTCCACGATGCCTGTGACGGCACTGATTCAGCGACTTGATCCACCAGCCCCCGACGAGGTAATCCACGCGGCAAAATCCCTTTCTTATCGAGCCTTTATCATTGTGGCTCTCGTTGTTGACCACCCAGATTTGTTTCCCGACAACTGGATTTACATCCATAGTCCAGAGGTAAAGGTGGGTCGGATTCAAAACTTTAAGAATTGGAGCCCGGCGATGGTTCCTGACCCAAGCAAGACTTGCTTGGGTATGGAATACTTCTGTAGTGAAGGCGATGAAATCTGGACAATGTCTGACACCGAACTGCTGGAGTTGGCAACCCGCGAACTAGGAAGTTTGGGTCTTGCTAAAGCTGGTGCTGTTGAGGACGGTACTATCCTGCGCCAACCCAAAGCTTACCCGGTATATGATCGCGATTATCGTGAGCATTTGCAAGTCATTCAAAATTATTTGGAAACGTTTGAGAACTTGCAAACCGTTGGTCGTAACGGAATGCACCGCTACAACAATCAAGACCACTCCATGCTGACGGCAATGCTAGCTGTCAAGAACCTACAAGGCGAGAAGCACGATTTGTGGCAAGTCAATGTTGAGCGTTCGTACCATGAGGAATTCACGAAAGAGGAGTGGCAACAGACACAGGAACCTGCTGCTACGCCGGAAGCCGCTATCCGCTAGGGCTAAATAACCCTAATCAACAAGCCAGAGGCAGTACTCAGTTGTAGGCTGCTACTGACACCAAGTTGCAGTCAAAAGCAGTAAGCCGTCGTACAGTTAGCTGGCATATTTGGGAAAAGAGTGAAAAGTGAAAAGACTTCTACATATACTTTTCACTCTTCACTCTTCACTCTTTACTGGGTTGCTTAATGCTTTACTTTATTTTTGTTTGGACGTTTCTTACTCTTATTTCTTTTTTGATAGGAACGGGTATTCTTAATACGTTTAAAGCAGATGGCTTTGAACGAAAAGGCGATCGC
>DATNQT010000480.1:0-2224 GCA_036703885.1 Candidatus Sericytochromatia bacterium | reverse complement strand
TCAAGCTGATGATGAGTTGTATGAGGCATTACTTAGGGGTGAATTTTGTTACGTCCTCAACTCCCGACAGATGGGCAAGTCTTCGCTTTGGGTGCAAACAATGAACCGCTTGCAATCTGTCGGAATTTGTTGCGGAGTCATGGATCTAACAGCGATTGGTACTCAAGAGGTAACGCCCGAACAGTGGTATGCCTCTGTTGTCGGTTCTCTCAGCAGGAGCTTCCAACTTGACTTGAATTTACGCTCTTGGTGGCGTGATCGCACCCATTTATCCCTAGTCAATCGCTTAAGTGAGTTTATCGAATCTAGGCAAAATCTCTTAAAATCGACAACAGTCTATCGTAAACTACAACGGTAAAAAAGTTTTTCTTTTTTAATAAATTTTTCATGAAGTTCTCATGAAGTGATTTTAGAATTAATTTATCTTCTCTTTAAGGTTCGATTAAGAATAAGCTTTTCCTACCTTTTCTACCTATAAAAATCTATGTTTTCTATCTTTACTATAAGAAAAGTAAATTGAATAAATAAACTATCTCATGTAGGATGAACTGAGTTCAGGAAATGAATTTAGTTCAAAAATTATAGTGGTCATTAGTTCAGGAGATTTCTAGCTGTAAACGGTTAGATATCAAAGCTGATACATATTCATTTCCTGTGCAAGCTCTTAATGGGCAAGGATCGATATTGCTTTATCTACCAATAGCACGAAGAGAAGTACTGAAATGTTTTCTTTTTAAAAAACATTTTCAGAGAATTTTGTGTGAGTTAGATACAGAAAAACTAAGAGCAAACAATTGAAATGACACTTGCTTCATAGTGAGTCTATAGTTTCTTTGTTTGATGAGTTGGGGATTTCTATGTTTTTTAGAGAGATTACATCATGCCAGCCTTAAACTATAGCGAACAAAACTTGGTCGGGAATAACTTTAATAGACAAAACCTTAACGGGTCCACATTTTTTAAAGCCAGACTGGATGGTGTTCAATTTGTCGAAACAGCATTAAGAGGCACTAACTTTGAAGAAGCAGTGCTGCTTAACGTTAATGCAGCCGCAGCCATATTTGCCCCTAATAGCAACTTTGGACCAGCTAATTTTTATAAAGCGACCTTAGAGAACGTCAATCTCACGGGCGCAAACCTGCAACAGGCTAATTTGTCACTAATCAACACAAAATTCATCAACCTGTCAAATGCCAACCTGACCAGTGCTAATTTGCGAGAAGCAAATCTCAGTGGTGAACAGTCCGAGCGCCCCAATCTTGCGGGAGCCAACTTTACGGGAGCAGATCTATACAAAGCTAAACTAAAAGCAGCTGACTTGACGGGCGCGAACCTAACGAATGCCAGCCTGCTAGAAGCCGATTTGGAAGCCACTCTCTTGGTCAACGTCAATGCAACAGGGGCCGATTTTCGGTTAGCCAAGTTAACAGATATTACTCTGCAAAACGCGACCTTTGACCTGGCTAATTTCAGTAATGTTGTTCTGAGTGATGCCCCACTCGAACCAGGACAGATGGGCAATGTCAAGTTTCGTGGTGCTAATTTGAGCGGCTTTCTTGCAGATGATGCCGTTTTGACGCGTGCTAATTTTAGTCCCTATGTAGCTGCCAATGGCACTGTGACGGTAACGAATCTCACGGGTGCCAAATTTGATGACACTGATCTGAGTGAAGCCAACTTCACCCAAGTCAATGCACAAGGCATCTTCATAAACGGACTTGCTGTTGGCGCGAATTTCACCAATGCCAACCTGAGAAACGCTGACTTGTCTAAAGGCAACTTCACCGATGCTACCTTTGTCGGCGCAGACCTCACGGGTGCGATCGCGGTTGATGCCATTGGTCTCACGCTTGGGACTTCCAGTAATAATACTTATAACGGAACAGCAGCCAAAGATAACATTTTTGGCTTTGAGGGCAACGATACGCTCAATGGTGATGCCGGTAATGACTATCTCGATGGAGGAGCAGGCGCTGATTCTCTTACTGGAGGAGGTGGCAGTGATATCCTTTTTGGAGGTGACGGTGCTGATAGCCTCGGCGGCGGAGGGGGAAGTGATTCTCTCGTCGGTGGGGCAGGCAATGATGTCCTGACTGGCGGTGATGGTAATGATACTTTGGTCGGTGGTACTGGCAATGACACCCTCACTGGTGGTGCAGGTAGCGATACTATTCGCTACAGCCGTGGGGATGGTCAAGACCGGATTAACGGATTCGTAACAGGA
>DATNQT010000479.1:0-5772 GCA_036703885.1 Candidatus Sericytochromatia bacterium | reverse complement strand
CTCTCTGTTCTCGAACTCTGCGTTCTCTGCGTTCTCTGCGGTTTAATCATTCCAATGCAACCGGAATTGATATAATATCAAGTTCTATCATCTGCGAGCAATCGGGGAGTAGTAACGCGCTCAAAGCGATATCTACTTACCGATGGAAAATAATATTCTCCATGCTAGTCAAACGACCCTGTTGGGCGGCGCTCGAATCTAAGCGAAGCGCAAAGACTCTGCACCTTAGCTGCAACAGGTCGGAAAAAAAAACTCGGTTATGAAGGTACCCATGCGTCCGGGACTGTAGATATTACTTGTACAAAATAGCCTCTTTCAAAGCCGCTACCTTAGCTAGCGCTGCTTCGAGATCCTCTTGGGAGGCGCCGTGGGCAATTATGGCATCCGTCAAATGCTTAACAATCGCATCAAAGTGTTCTGGCTGTAGATTCAAACCTGCGTGGGCCTTCTCCATTGAACGGCCTGAGTATTGCTTGGGGCCGCCGAGGGCATAAGAGATAAAAGCAGTTTGATGGCGCCGCTGCTTTTCCATATCTGTACGATCGAAGAAGTGGCTCACTATCTCGTCCGCCAAAACATCGCGGTAAAAATCATCCACCATCTCTTTAATGGCTGACTCTCCACCCATTTTCTCGTACAATGTTGTTGCCATATCGTTTGAGCGAGTTGGTTTTTTCACTTACTCTTTAATTATAGCTGGCAGCTTTGCTTTTCTCTACCCTGTGAAATATTAATTTTTTCTGAAAAATTACTTAGTAACTGTTGCGATTGCTGGGATTTTTTTGATCGCCCTCTATCTGTAAACTTTATTAACGTTCTGTCGCCTGTTAGATATTGCCGATCGCCCTCCCAGCAGTTTGACCTAATGCACGGATTGCTTTTTTTAGCAAGATGTTTCCTATACAGCGCCAACACCCATCGGTTTTAAAGCTAGCAAACTCAAGAAATTAGTGATAAAACAGAGGCCGGATGCGATCGCGGAAATTAGGCCCGCCCCTGCAATTGGACAAGTTAAAATAACTGGGCGATCGGCTGCTGAGCGGCATCATGTATAATGGAATTGCAAATATAATCGAATCACCACAAAGATCGCCTGTATAGTAATATTTGGCAGTTGCTAGTCGGTTGCGACACTTCCGGGCGATCGCCCGCAGTTAAGAAAAACCTTTGACTTAAGTACGCGGATCCAAATCAAGATTATTATGTCCTCCGCGAGGAACGAAGCAATCCCAAGTCTGAGCGATTGCTGCATTTCTATCTGCTGTTTCCTTAAACTTTGATGATTTTTGAGTGCCTTGAAATACTACAGCCAACATCCTAACGCTTTTTCGATCGACTACCTCAACGACTTGCGAGGAGCAATTCTAGCCTCCCCTTATCTAGCAATCAACAACCTCAATCGCGATTTCATTGGCACAAAAGGGTTTTCCGTCGTGTTTCAACGTTCGGAAATCGCCGAAGTAGAACGGCGGTTCCCTTTGTTCAAACCCTATCTAGACCAAGCATTACAGCCTGAATGCAATGCTTTTTACCTCAACCCTTTGTTGCTGGGTGAAGGTTCCCGCGTCGATCCGCATATCGATCGATCATTGCGATCGTACTGCAAAACAGTTGAACCTCCCGCCGCCGTCAGCGTTTTGTACGTGCAAGTGCCGCCGAACTTGCAAGGGGGAGAGTTGATACTGCGGCGCAACAAACAGCAAGTCGGGCAGATTAAGCCGCAAGCCAACTCGCTGATCTATTTTCAAGGAGATTTGACTCACTCTGTCAACGCTGTTAAAAGTACCGGGACTCGTTTGAGTTTGGTTTGCGAACAGTACAGTTTGAGCGAAACAGAACTGCAAGATATTCCAGGATTCACAGTGGAATCAAGGGCCGTGAAAGCAAAAATTAAGTAAGGTTTATTAGATCCTGGGTTGGGCCGCGTTCACTTGGGTTTACGGTAAACTTAAGGCTCAATCTAAATCAGGACTTTTGAGCATTTCCATCAACTTCCGCTTCCGACTGTGTACTTGCATCAGTTGAGAACGATAAGCAGACCACTGAAGATTTTGCCCAGTGTGTAAATAGGCAGCGCGGGCTTTTTCCAACCACTTAATCGCAAGATCGTACTCGTTTGATTTCCCTTGATCCATAATCGATGCAGCACGCCGACAAGCATTGGCGATTACCCAATCGGGGCTGTGGCTGATAGCAGCCCCCATTACTCGGTGAATCAGTGCTGAGTCGTAATAACTCAAGCCATCAGCAAGGGCGATCGCATCTTCAATCATTCCCTCATCCAGAAAAATATCAACCTTCGCCTCAGTAAAATTCCAACTTTCATTACTTTTCAGAGTTGCTAACAAATCTGCTTTCAAAGTTGACCAACTATCTCTTGCTAACTCCTTGACTAAATTATAATCGCTAAAGGACGGTTTGATTTTAAATATCTGGATTCTAGCATTTAACGCAACTTCATCTTCCCCCAACTCAACAGCCAACACACTCATCGAGATTGCCAGTTGGTAATGGCAATGACCTGACAAATTTAACCCAGCTTGACAAATTTTCAGAGCTTTTTCTAAGGCTCCCTGTTGTTTTAAAGTTTGAACGAGAGCCAAAGCATCTTCCGCTGATTGCATCTGGGTAGCAGCAGCTTCCACTGCTTCTTCTACTCTCCCCAAACGAGTTAACATCGTCAAGTATTGTTGAGTACAACCTTCTGCTTGGGCTAAGTATAAGTATTCTCGATCGCGTTCCTGGCGATCGAGGATTTGCAAGCGAATCAATGCTAAGTCGCGAGCACAGTCTGGTGCGTCACCAGCCCAAACTCCTTGCCCAGTAATATTGCCTTCAAGTACCTGTTCGAGTAGGGGGTCGTCCCAACCTTGGCGTAAAGCTTCCAAGCTCATACTGAAATCACAATCCCATTCATCTTGCCAAGCTTCTAACATCACCTGGAGATCAATCTCTTCTTCAGCAGTTAGTTGAGCCGTCAAAATGGCTTCTGTCCAAGCTTCATTCAAAGCGTTAGCTATCTCATAATTTTCAGCGCCAAATTCTTCTACATCATTCCAATCTTCAACGCAGGCTGTGGTGATGGCTTCTAAAATTACTAAGGCGTTGTTGCCATCCCCCTGTTCGCTGAATTCCTGGGCTCGCTGAATTACATCTAAAAGTTCTTCTGTAATCGGGTCTTCCTCCCATCCATCCTCCAAATACCTCACAGCCTCTCGCAAAATTCGTCGTACTTGGTGCCGAAAGGGAGCAGGATCGATGGAGGTGTGGCGGGGTGCTTTGGCTGGTTTGTTTGAAGGTGCAGGAATAGCACTTAAGTTAATGTATCGTTCGATCGCATCAATGAGTGATGGTTCTTTTTTTACTAAATGCTGTATTAATTGCTGGGTTTGTACATCGTTGAGGCGATCGAGCAATTGTTCCAGTGTCGGGCGCTGCTCAATTATTTCTGGTTGCCGCAGACACAATAACAGCGTCGCAACAATGTGTTTACACCACCCCCCGTTATCGTAAGCACAAGTGCAGAATAATGTAGATGCTAATCCGGCATCATCAAAGGGCAGGGTAACACGGTAGGGTTCTACTTCGGAACCCTCCACTACTGCTTGCACCATATTGCCACGCTGGACTGCGCTAATAACATTGCCAGCTAAATAGTAAGCTTCACCCCGCTTGAGGGATTGGGCAGAGGTGTGAAGCTTGATCGTCGCTTCACTCAGTTTGGGAATGGGCATGAGACTATGCCTCAGCAATTAAAGGATTAGACTCGATTTTACCTGAGAAATACACTTGGTCTACAATTTAATTGCGTCCCGATTTGAGGTTTCCATAAATTTTCCAAATCTGTAAAGCAAGCACTGAGAAAGTTTGTAGCTTAACGAAGCAATCGCTCTTGTTATGAGAGCTTTACATTTTGTGACATTGTAAAGTTTATTTGCACCTACCTAGTTAGCGATCGCTATACTATAAAGTACCTAGAAAAAAACTAAGGAGTTTGGGAGAAATTAGTAGTGCTGGCATCGTTTTAAATTGGGTAGGGCTAGAGAAATGTTACGCTGATTTTTACAAAATCTTCCATAACGTACATGACGAAACAAAAACAGACAAGCGGATATCGATTCAGGCCGCTAGTTTGCAGTGTTTTGCTAGTGCTGGCCATTTGGAACGTGCCTCAATGCGCTTGGGCAGATGCTAGCCAATAAGTAACATCAAGTATAATGTTAGAGTTACTGAATTGTTATATGGTTAGAGTAACTTATAACATTCCTAAGGGAGCAGAGGAACTTAAGTGGCAAAAATAGAAGGATTTAGGGTAATAAATTACCGCTCGCTGGGTGATGTTACTATGGGCAAGCTGTGGAATACGCAAAATGCCAAGCCACTAACGCCAATGACAGCCGTTATCGGTAAAAATGGTGTAGGGAAAAGCACGCTTTTTGACACTTTTGGCTTTCTTGCAGACTGCTTAAAAGGGGGAGTCGAAGAAGCCTGTGATTCCCGTGGGCGGGGAGGTTTCGAGAGAATTCGCTCGCAAGGACAAAAGGGAAGTATTGAGTTTCAGATTTACTATAAAGAGGATGGTAACGCTCGACCAATCACCTATGAGTTGGCAATAGACCTTGACTCTTCTGAAAGACCCTATGTAAAAAAAGAAAGACTTAGACAACGGAGAAAAGACCAAAAAAAAGGACGACCTTATTCTTTTGTGATTCTAAATGAAGGGAAGGGTGTAGCATGGAAAGGTGAAGAAGAAGGCACGCAATTTGATGAAGATCAAAGAGACTGTGATGTAACTATTTTTATACAAGAAATCCAGAGAGGTGAGACATCAGAAGAAAGTAAAGAAACGGAAGAAGTGGAACTTGACGACAAACGAAAACTGGGAATTGCTACTTTGGGAGCGCTCAAACAACACCCAAGAATTTCCGCATTTCGTAGATTTATCGAAGGATGGTATCTCAGCTATTTTACACCAGACGCTGCCCGTAGCTTACCTCTGGCTGGACCACAAAAACATTTGAATATTCATGGAGATAATCTAGGAAATGTGGTTCAATTTATGGAGAGAGAGCATCCTAAGAAATTCCAATCAATTCTGCAAAAAATATCTAGTAAGATTCCTGGTGTGGAAAAGATTCGCACCGCAAAAAGTCTAGACGGTAGACTTCTGCTGCAGTTCAACGATCGAGGTTTCCAAGATCCGTTTTATGCTCAACAAATGTCAGACGGAACACTGAAGGTATTTGCCTATCTCCTTCTTTTAGAAGACCCCTCACCACCGCCATTTTTGTGCATTGAAGAACCCGAAAACGGCCTTTACCACAAGCTTTTAGAAACTCTAGCCCGAGAATTTAGAGAACACGCTGCAGCTCGAAGAAGTGGATCGCAAGTATTTGTTACAACACATCAACCCTATTTTGTAGATGCTCTTAACCCTGAAGAGGTTTGGGTACTTGAAAAGGGCGAGGATGGTTTTTCTCAAATCAGACGAGCTAGCCAAGACCCTCTCATTAATAACCTTGTTTCTGAAGGATTGCCCCTTGGCGGACTTTGGTACAGCGATTATCTAGATAAAAGGTGAATAAATGCACTTTGAGATACTTGTCGAGGATATTTCTGGAAAAACTGCTATTGAAATTCTTATACCAAAGATTATCAGCACCGAACAACACACATTTGAGATCCATCCCTACAAAGGAAAACGAGTAGCACTCGATACAAAATTTATTGGCAACAGTTTATTATTAATTTATAATTAGTGATTAGCTAAGA
>DATNQT010000478.1:0-2586 GCA_036703885.1 Candidatus Sericytochromatia bacterium | reverse complement strand
CACAAGGTCATTTGGGCTATTGAGCCGCTTCCCCTCGTACTGACTCGCTAATGTAACGATCGAGCCGTCTTTCTCAGTACGCGATACGCGACGATTACTATGTTCAGCCGTGAGTAAACGTCCCTCTCGATCTAGAGTATTTCCATTGGCATTTCCAGAAGGACGGCGAAATATCTCTGGTTTTTTATTGGGTGTCCATTGATAGATAGTATTGCCAGGAATATCACTAAAGAGTAAGAAGCCTTTCGGATGCCAAAGCGGTCCTTCCGTAAACTGGAAGTCTCCCGCTATTTTTTCGACTTGGGCGTTGTCATCAAGAATCGCTTGTAGACTATTCATGTTGCCTGTGTTGCTCAATTGTGCTGAAGTTAGGCGAGATGGGGAGGAAGACTTTGAGCATCGGAACCCTAAATCATTTCTTGCTTGAGTAACGCCGTTGCTGGGCGCAATGGTTAAAGCAGTAAATAAAAGGCTGTATAGACTAGCTCTGAAGATTAGGTTTCTCATGCTATTAGCATTAATCATTTTAGACATTTTTGATACTTAACCTGAAAGCCTTTTCCACAGTAACTAAATCTTAATTACCGGAGATAGCTATTGGCAAGGTGTCTTCTTAATAAGAAGGTTAAACGAGAAATCTTTCTGCATACAATAGCGGCTCGTGAAGATACAGGTAAGGGATTCCATTTTAAAGCATCTTATGAATACCCTCTAAATCAGAATTTCACGGCAACTCCAGGTATCATCCATCTGATAAATTGCGAATATAATGGTATAAATGGTGATATTTTTCTATTCACATTTAGAACAGTAATTAATTTTTAATTCATTTAATGAACAGTAAGAGCCTCTGGGGCAATAGCTAATACCTAATCGCTAGAATTTAAAAGATAACAGCTACAATCTCATGGTGTAATGACAAAGGACGACTGGCTAGAAATCGGAACAATTGTTGCTCCTCAAGGTTTAAAAGGAGAGTTGCGAGTTTACCCAAATTCTGACTTTCCCGAACGGTTTGAGAAACGAGGGCAGCGTTGGTTACAGCGACCGGGCGAGAGCGAACCACAACCTATAGAATTATTGGGCG
Organism: Candidatus Sericytochromatia bacterium; assembly: GCA_036703885.1. Lineage (GTDB taxonomy): Bacteria > Cyanobacteriota > Cyanobacteriia > Cyanobacteriales > Coleofasciculaceae > CADCTM01. The sequence goes on along the minus strand of DATNQT010000478.1, from coordinate 1,499 downwards.
GACGTTTTATTCCTGGAAAAGGGATATACGCCGTGAAGCTGGAAGGAATTGAAACCCGCGAACAAGCAGAGGCATTGCGGGATGCTCGATTGCTGGTTCCCGAAAGCGATCGCCCAAAGCTAGGGGAAGATGAATATCATGTAATTGACTTGCTCGATATGGAAGTCTTTAATCAGCTGACAGGTGAAGCAATCGGCGTTGTTGTGGATGTGATTTCAGCGGGGAACGACCTGTTGGAGGTAAAGCTACACCAGCAACCCGAACCTACTCAAGCCTTGCCCGAAGCGCCAGTTCCCAACAGAACAAGTAAGATACGTAAACCCAAGCGCCAGACAGAACTGAAGCCAGTAACAATTCTAATTCCCTTTGTAAAAGCGATCGCACCCGTCGTAGACCTCCAACAGCGTCGGATTGAGATTACACCACCTGCTGGTTTGCTAGAAATTAATCAGAGTTAAGGGCTGACAGTCCAGTTGAGACTGATGTAGCTAAATAAACGATGTTCAATCGGATTCCAGGTGTGTTGCCGCAGTTGGCTAGTGGTAGACCAAAGCCTCCATTTGTGATGATTTTTTAACATTTGACGCCTAAAAGGAAAAAACGGTAAAATTAGATACAGAAATAATTTATTGACTTACAACTGTTTCTGGATATCTATCCAGCGTCAGATGCCTTGAGGCACAGGAAGCCCAAAAGTGATGCTTACAGCAAGCTTTGAAGAGGGCTTCCTTAGTGTCCCTGGATTTAAAACTCTTTCAAAACTACTACTTGGAGGCAAAAGATATGAAATTTTCTTACGGCGGGGTCAACTACCAAGACGCACCATCCAAGCTGGAAGTAACAGAACGCGAGATTGGCAATATGTACCGGGGGCAAGAGAGAGAATTTCAGTATCTTAGACACATTCCCGAACCCCTGCCTCTGCTTCAGCGAAAATTTCGCAGCGTCACAAATTCCATCGCTCAACCCGCCTCCCAAAGGTCTACTGTAGCTGCTCAAGGAGTTGCCGTTGTAGCCTCTGAGATCTTGCCGAAGTGTAACAAGCGTGAAATGCTAAATGAGCTGATGAACTCTCACCTGAGAAATATCAAGCTGAGTTTGGAACGTCGGCTGCAAGTCGCTAAAGATAAAGGTGACCAAAAACTAGTTCGGCTTCTAGAAGCGGAGTCGGAGCAGATGGCGCTTTTTTAAAGCATTCTGGCTCAATCAACAAATTTAAAACTTTAGGCGCAACACGGGCGATCGCATTTGATCGCCTTTTTTTGTAGGTTACCAAAATCGAGTAGCGCAACATCTTGTAACAATTGAAATAGTGGTGATGCATTCAATACATAATTGCGTTCACTACCAACAGCAAAGAGCGTTAGGTTCGCAGTAACCTGAAGCTTTGAGAAACTTTTACAGGAACTGCAAAACGTTGCAGGCGCTACCAGAGGAGACAGTTTTAATGCTTGAATCTTATCGTCAACACGTTGCTGAACGGGCAGCGCTAGGGATTC
>DATNQT010000477.1:0-11390 GCA_036703885.1 Candidatus Sericytochromatia bacterium | reverse complement strand
CCTCTACCTGTGTTTGAAGCGGTAATGCCATCGGCAATCATGTGGACGACTGCCCGGACGTGGTCGCCAATTACTTTGAGAGAGACTTTAGTGTTCTCATCGCTCTTGGCGTAGTCAATACCAGCAATGTCTGCTGCTGTCTTGATAATCGGGAAAATTAGATCAGTTTCGTAGTTGTTGGGTACTTTCTGGAGGATTTGCGCCATCCTCTCCAGTCCCATTCCAGTGTCGATGTTTTTATTTTTCAACGGGACTAGGTTGCCATCGGCGTCCCGGTTGTACTGCATGAACACCAGGTTATAGAACTCGATGAACCGAGTACCATCTTCCAAATCAATGTGTTCATCACCCAGTTCGGGATGAAAGTCATAATAAATTTCTGAACAGGGTCCACAGGGACCCGTCGGGCCAGATGTCCAGAAGTTATCCTCTTCTCCCATCCGCTGGATACGATGGGCAGGGATGCCGATTTGGTCGCGCCAGATGGCAAAGGCTTCGTCATCTTCTTTGAAAACACTAACGACGAGGCGTTCTGAGGGCAAACCGAATACTTCTGTTGAGAGTTCCCATGCCCAAGCGATCGCTTGCTCTTTGAAGTAATCCCCAAAGCTGAAGTTGCCCAGCATTTCAAAAAAGGTATGATGCCGTGCCGTGCGTCCAACGTTCTCAATATCGTTGTTGCGGATGCACTTTTGGGATGTAGTAGCGCGAGGGAATTTGGGGGTCTCTTTTCCTAGGAAAATGGGCTTAAAGGGCAGCATCCCCGCGATCGTCAACAGTACAGTTGGGTCTTCCGGCACTAAAGAGGCACTCGGCAGCACCTTATGTTCTCGCTTGGCGTAGTAGTCGAGAAATGTTTGCCGGATTTCACTACCGCTCTTGAACTGGGGAGACTCAGGCATGGTCGTTTAAAAGGAACTAGGGATTGATTACAGATTAGAGCTTGGCGAGCTTATACGAGGAGCTAAGGACTAGGGAATGCAAACCTCTTACCTTTCGCCTTCTTTAAAAGCTTGTGATTGTCAGTTGACTTGTTATCTATTTTTACATTTGTTTATGCAGTGTTGCGGATGTTCTAGTTCAGTAGTTGCTCGTAGCGGCGATGAGTTTCACTTCTTTATGTAAGACTTGCAGTTCGTAAAGACTCATCAACTTTGGTAAATGGCTCTTCCTGGGAATTGAGGATAATGTTACTTTGAAATTGGACATCACCCAGAACAGACAACTGGAAGACAATAAAACTAATGGGCATGGATGCGATGTCCCCGGTCTGTGACCCAGCCACAGTAAAAACCAGCCAAACATAGATTTAGGTGGCAGAATGCCGGAAGAAGCCGGAAAACGCCAAACCCAGGTCTGGAAAGAAACTACTATGTGGGAAAATTGAAGGTTGAGCTGTGAGAGTTGTAAACCTTAGCAATTGTAATCAATAGTCAGTCAAGTTAACTTCTTGAAAACTCAAGCTTTTGCACTTAAATGGGTCTAGCCACCGTGGTTTGACCCATTGAGTTTTGAGTCAGGTCAACAAGGACAGGGTTACAATTGACTGTTGGATGACGCTATAAAAACACAGATCGGGTTGTAACTATGGCAGCAATGAAATTTAAAGTACCCAGTATCGCCTGTGATGGCTGTGCTAAGACGATTACCGACGAAATCCTTACCCATGAGTCAGACGCTAAGGTAGATGTCGATGTGAAAGAAAAAACGGTCAGTGTGGAAACCGGAGCTTCCGAAGAGTCAATTAAACAGATGATTGTGGCAGTGGGTCATACTGTGGAATAAAAACTCGGAGACTGTTCTTGACTTCAATAAGAAGTAATCTGACTCATAATGTGATATGAATCAGTATTCTTTAAGCCAAAGAGACAGTAGGTTTTGCCACTTTCCATAGAGCGCCTAAAAACAAGCTAACATTCTTATCCTCACCTACGCGATCCTTACAGCAACGCTACGTTGCTAACACAGTTTTTTTGTAAAGTAGGTAATGGATGTTTTGTTGAAAGCCGCCAATCGTAAATCCTAAATAGTTTTTGTTTTGAAGTGTTTGTGACCGAGGATGAGCTGTCTGAGAATTTGTATTTGAAGGAAATTTTAAGTTAGATTTCAGAACCAAGGGGAGAATCAACTCTTAGCTTGATGTAGTCAGTAATCATTACTAATTTCCAAAGATGGCGATCGCACATTTCTTCTAGTCAAAATCTTCTAGCTTTTAAGGCTCTATTGCACTGTGCATTTTCCTTTTATACAACTGCCTATTTTCACAGAAAATTTAGTAGCTAAGTAGGTAGGTGTGAATAAACCGAATTATGTTTTGTAACATAAGTAAACCTGAAATCCGTACCAGTGACTAATGAGCAATGACGAGCCTCACGAGTTAATTTTAATTGTGCCGACTTACTTAGTGGAAAGTTTAAAGATTATTTTATATATGGGGTCTAGTTTTTAAAGATTTAACAAATTTATACCTGCTTGTAGGAATTGGTATGTCGCTGCCTATAAAAATCGGAGAGGATTACAAGAGTATAGATAGGTGATTGGTATTGTATGGGGTTAAAAGTTTTTGGTAGTGGAAGTTCTCACATCGTTGAATCAGGATCGATGCCTTAGCTCTCCGACACTACATACAACAATGGACGCTGCTGTACTGGTGGTTGGAAATGCTCAGTTTCTTGCCACATACGTTAACCAGATTCGCAATATTATGTCTGGCACGGTCGAGGCGTCCTCTTATCTGGATGAAGTCGTACCATTGATTCAGGCAAAACAACCTGCTGTTTTGATTTTGCAGGCAACGCAGGTAGGCAGTTTAGAACTCTGTCATCAAATTAAACAACAGACCCAACTTGGCTGGACTTACTGCATATTGATAGACGAGGGATCTGAGCTAATAAGTGAGGAAATGTTATCAGACCAGCGTTATGAATTAACAGCTTGTGCTGAAGCTTTGGAAAACGGTGCTGATGCTTACTTATTGATGACTTCAACAGGGACAGCAGAGTCAGCGATAGCTCTGGAAGAACATCGACTGCTGAAGGCGCAAATTCAGGCAGGGTTACGAGGAGTAAAATACTATCGCGAACTGATGCAAACCAATGACGTGCTATCGACGATGGCATTAGCCGACCCTTTGACAGAACTGAATAATCGTCGGGCACTGGAATGGGATTTACCCCGACAAATTCAAAATGCTCGTAGCTACTCGACGCCTCTAAGCCTAATTATGCTGGATGTGGACTATTTCAAGTCTGTCAACGACAACTATGGTCATCAGGTAGGCGATCGCGTTCTCCAACTTCTGGCTGCTCGCTTGCAGCATAACTTACGAGTTCAGGACACTCTCTTCCGCTACGGTGGTGAAGAATTTTTGATTATTCTTAGCCAGACTGCCTCTCAGGAAGCCCGAATTGTAGCCACTCGCTTGAGATGCCTAGTCAGCGACCAACCCTTTAACATTGATGGAACATTAGCGCTGCAAATTACTATTAGTTTGGGACTCGCTTGTTTAATCGCTGAAGATGACCTTAAAGGGGAGAGCCTGTTGAGACGCGCAGACCATAACCTGCTTCATGCCAAATCTAGTGGTCGAAATCAGGTTTTTTGCGGTGAAAGTTATTAGCTAGAATTGCGAGAAGCTCCACACTGAATTATGAAGGGGATATATCGAGCCTCTCTTGCGAGTACCCCCGAAGAGTTGGTGTAGGAGGATGTCACACCTTTCGCATATTTCTACTTTGGGGGTCAAAACCTTTAGAAAACCGAGTACTTTCATCGTAGTAAGCTCCACTTAGAGAAGCTCCAAACAGCTTGGCTGAGTTTAGTCTGGTAGCCCGTAAATTAGCTTCATTAAGTGAAGCTCCGCTGAGGTTAGCTCGAGTCAAGTTAGCTTTAGATAGGTTAGCCCCACTCAGGTTGGCTCCCCAGAGTTTGGCTTTAGCTAGGTTAGCCCCACTCAAGTCCGCTCCCCAAAAATTGACTCCCACCAGCTTTGCGCCAACAAGCTTGGCTCTAGGAAGTTTCGCTCCGGTAAAGTCTCGCTCTCCGGCGGCATAACGCAACAGTAGTTCTTCTACATCCATGTTTGATCCAACGAACTTGCTGAATTGCACAACTATATTAATTTTGGCAATGTTGCTGAATGACTTGACAGCATTCTTCCACTGAAGCTCGTTGTTCCATTGCCGCAACTAGTGCTTCGTAAGACTCCCAGTGTTCCTTAATCATCGTATGAGCTTGCTGAGTCGCCCAGCGCTCTTTGAGTGCCGACTCACTGGCAGGACGCCCTAATGATGCTAGTCCTTCTCTAAGTTTCTGTCGGTCTTCTACACCTCCCTCTGCACTGCCGTAGACTAGAGTTTCGGCGGCAATTCCAGCCATCCAGACTGTAAAGAACCGCTCTAATGTTAATCGCATTTCTCCAACGGCGAGCGCATCTGGCGAAAGTATCTGAGAATCAAAGGTAACCCCTCCTAAGCCCGGTTGCCCTTGCTTGAAGGCTTCCCAAGCCGTCAGCGTGTAGCCCGTAATGGGAATACCTAGGAAGTAAGCGACGAGGAAGTGACCCGCTTCATGTCGGACGATGCGATCGCGATGCTTGCTAGAAGCACCAGCCAACCAATCTAACAGGATGGTAACGCCTTTGCCTTGAAAGCGGAAGGAGTCCAGCGTAGCGAGGCTCAAAACACCGAGAGTTGTAACGGCAGGGATGGCTGGCGAAATGTTGAACATCGGGCCTAACAGCACCGAAAGTGTCATGCCAAAGACACCAATGGCAATTAGATTTAGGGCTGTTTGCTGCATTGGTTTAGCTGATAGTTGTTGCAGAGTGATTCTAAATATCGGCTCCAAATGGTCATGCTGAGAGAATTTAATCAGTTGAGATTTTGTTCCAAATGCACTCAATCGCCAGGGTTCAAACCTCTGGCTCATAGCTAAAGTCCTCTCAAGAGGACTATACAGCGTTGACAGCGATTTCAGTCCATTTTAATGGACTTAATCTATTAGCCCAGAAATTAATTTCTGGGCGGGTTGACAGCGAAGCCCTTACTTAATCACTTCAATAAACTGAAAAAGACTTAGCGACTTGCTCAAATACATCCCGCAGCTTTTCCCAGCGTTTCTCCGTGGTGGAAGCATTAAGGGTGTAAAGTTTGCCACGGCTTACTGCTACACTCGCTAGATTGTGACGTTGTTGGTTGGGAAGTTTGACGCTGTATTCCAGGAGATAATAAGTCTTGTCGCCAGATTCACGAGCTTCGGCGTTGACTAATTCTGCTTTGCGACCAGAATTAGGGGGAGCGATCGCATTTTTTTGCAGCTGATAACCGACTTCTCCAGGGGTTCCTAAATCGGCAAGGGTTTTACCTTCAGGAACTTTACTCATCACTACACTGACATTTTCAGAGCGCTCAATCATGTCGTGGAACACAACATCGGGACCATCGCTCACTTTGACTGGGAGCCAACCGTTAGGGTACAGAAACTCATAGCCGTCAGTGGTATCCACATAGCTTTTCAGACCACTGACACCCGTAGTACATCCGTACAAACTCAGAGTCAATACCAACAGCAGTACTGCGGCAATTGTTTTGAGCATCTCTCTCTCTTCAATCCAGCTGCTTCATTGTCTCATCTTTCGGTAACGCTGCTATGGTTAGGAGCTGGTTAAAGATTGTCTCCCCGACAGGTCTATCATAGACATAGCAAGGCTTACAGTAACATTAGTCTTTGGACAATGACCAAAGACGATGACGACCAGGAAGAAATATAGGCATAGTTTTTATACAACTTCAACTGTAGGCAACAGGGATCTTTGTAAGAATCTTGTTGAGCTAAATTGAGGTAATTACTGGGTTTGAAGGCTGCACTGGAGGAAAAACGATGAACCCAATCTATCGAACTAGCACCATCTTGGGATTAACGACAATACTAGTCGGACTTGCCTCAAATGTCCAAGCACAATTGCCGTCAGAGGGTATTGCCATAGGTTCCTCTCCCTTGGTTGCGGTTGAGGCGCAGCAAACCCCTCGGAGTGCTGTAGATTGGTACAACCGGGGCGTTGATAAACTGAATGCACGGAACTATCAAGGCGCGATCGCTGATTTCGACCAATCGCTGAAACTCAATGCTAATGATGCCGATACCTTCTACAACCGAGGGTATGCCCAGCACAGCTTAGGAAAATATGATCTAGCCATTAAGGACTATACGGAAGCGATTCGGATTAATCCTAAATTTGGTCAAGCTTTTAGCAACCGGGGCTATACCTATTATGTCTTGAGGAATTACAATCAAGCGATCGCTGATTTCACCAAAGCAATTGGTCTCAATGGCAAAAACGAGACGGCTTATATTAGCCGAGGTAATGCTCAAGATGAACTGGGAAATCATCAAGCGGCATTGGCAGATTACGAGCAAGCGATTACTATTAACCCCAATAATGCCAGGGCTTTCTACAACCGTGGCTTAACTTACAATCGGCTTAACCAGCATCAGACAGCTCTTGAAGCTTACAATCAAGCCATTCGGATTCAACCGACATTTGCCGAAGCGCTGTACAACCGGGGTATTACTCGCTTCAGGCTCAAGAATACTCAGGAAGCCATAGAAGACTTGCAGAAAGCTGCGGATCTCTTCAAAACTCAGGGGAGGGCAGATAGTTACCGAAATGCCACAAACACCCTTAAAATCATTCAACAGTCAGCAGGCTGATGGTGAATAAGGGGCTAGGAACTGGGGGCTACCGCAGCTTCCGTAAGAAATTAGGGAGGAGGTAGCTTGCCTACAACTCCTCGCTGTTATAGCCAATAATCTCTAATTTTTTTGCGCGCACGCTTTTTCTCCACCATTGATTACCCTTTGCCTGAATGGGGTGACGTAGTACGACAGGACGTAGGCTATGCGATCGCACCAACGAATCTGTTCCCGACACCCCTTAAGCGAGCTTGTTGTTTTATCAGCTAATGTTGGATGCCGAGACAGCCACGAAGATTAAACCGCTGACCAAAACCAAGGCTGCAATGCCTAAGATAACGTAGTTTCTCTTCTGTGACTGTGTTGGTGGCTCTGCCTGGTATATTTTTGGCTCCTTGGCAAAATTGTTCAGGCGACCGCCTTCTTCTTGGGTATAGGGCATGAATGAAAACCTTTGCTTGCTTGTTTGCTTATGTTAAATGTTACAAAGATGGAGATTGATACTCTCTCTTCGTATTAATAAATCTTTACACATATTTGATCAAACGTTACTATCAAAATCTGCATCGTAAGTAGAGAGTCCAACTCTAAAACGGTCGGGAGTAGTGACCCTATCAAGTAATTACTGCAAGTAATTATCGATTTAAGATGGCTATCCCGTAGCATCTCTAGTCAGGAAACCTCTAAAATTAGTCTGTTTTAGTAGATCAGGACTTACGCACGGACACTACATATTGTAGGAATACACAGCCCGCCCCTACAAATGGGACTTCAAAGAGCAATTTGCGTAAGTCCTATAGATATAAAAGCTACTAATGCAATAGATTCCTGATAAAATTTTGCAAGGTAGTCTTCCTAGTAGAGGGTCGCCGCCAAAACTTGGTAGGCGATCTGAAAATGGGTTGCTGTTTTTAAAAGCATGATGTCACCGCATTTTTTGAAAAACTTGCCTGCGCCTGTACGGACGCTGATTCGACCCATGTTGTACCTCTCTCTAGGGCTACATGGGCTGCTGATGATGATTCCAATTCCCTCTACGCCTGAGAGTGAGTCATCTTCTCCTAAGAAAGAACCTATTAAAGTTACACAACTGCCAAGTCCGCCATCTCCCAAACCTTCCCCAGTTGTTGTGCAACCCAAACCCTCTCCGACAGTTCAGCAAAACTCCCTTCCAACTACCCGTCCTCAAGTACAGATGCCACCTGTCATGCCGTCGGCACTGAGCAACAGTACTGGGCGATCGCTCATCACTGAATCGCCTAAACCTTCTCCCAGCATTCAGCCAAGCACTTCTATCTTTACACCAACTCCCAGTCCTACCCCTGTTGCCAGTCCCATACCAACTCCCAGCCCCACACCTGTTGCCAGTCCAACGCCAACTCCCAGCCCCACACCTGTTGCCAGTCCAACGCCAACCCCAACTCCCAGCCCCACACCTGTTGCCAGTCCAACGCCAACCCCAACTCCTACGCCTACTAATCTTGTGGCAGGTGTCCCTAATTTTGATAATGCTCAACTAAGTTGTAATGGTGGCTGTTGGCATATCAAAGAAACCCCCTTTCGCTTGGTATCTACAACTTTGCTAGAGAGGTTTGAAAATCAGGGGTACGAAGTTGACAAGCAGGATATTGAAGATGAAACAGGTAGAAGTGTTTACAAAGTGTCTAAAGATGGGGTGATACAGTATCTCAACGTACTTTCTACAGATAAGGGTGATACAGTATATCTGCTTGCTGAACGAGAGCTGACGCGGCAGGAACTCCTGGAAAAGTCTGCCCTATAGAGTCATGCTTTAGTCGGGAAAATCTTTAAGCCTTGTTTTGCAATTGATAAATGTACTTTTGTTCCTACAGGAAGGGCAGTTGAGCTGGTTGTACGCGCCTGAAGTTTTTGCCCGGAGGGAGTTAGTAAGCTATAGCAATGTTCGCGTCCTAAAAATTGGCGATCGCGAATGACCACTGTTGCATCATCATCCGGTTTCAGAATCAAGTCTTCCTGACGAATCATCACTTCACCACGATCAAAGGACTCCTGACTCCTGACTCCTGACTCCTGACTTGTTTGAACATCAAAACAACCGACCTCAGTTTCCCATAGTTGTCCGCGACGTTCAGCAGGAAGGAAGTTTGCCTGAGTAACGAACTCGGCGACAAATCGAGAGGCAGGTTCTGTGTAAACGTCTTCTGGCGTCCCGAACTGTTCTAATCGCCCTTGACGCATTACTGCTACCCAGTCAGAGATAGAAAGGGCTTCCTCTTGGTCATGGGTGACGAAAACACCAGAAGTTCCTGTGGCTTTGAGAATCTCTCGCACTTCCTGACGCAATCTTAAACGTACTTGTACATCTAGATTGCTTAAAGGTTCATCTAATAAAACTAATGCCGGTTGAGGTGCGATCGCACGGGCGAGAGCAACTCGTTGCTGCTGACCGCCGGAGAGTTCATGAGGATAGCGGTTTTCCAGTCCTTCTAGTCCAACGAGGGCGATCGCTTCCGCCGTGCGTTTTTTTATGTTGAACGTGGGTTGCTTACGAAGGTTGTGCAAGCCAAAAGCAACATTTTTTGCCACTGTTAGATGGGGGAACAAGGCGTAGTCTTGAAACACCATCCCAACATCCCGTTGTTCTGGTGCTACCGAGTAACTCCCACCAGCAACTGTGCGATCGGCGATTTCGATAGTTCCGGCTTGTGGCTGTTCAAATCCAGCGATTAAACGCAACAGCGTTGTTTTGCCACACCCCGATGGCCCCAGCAACCCAAGTAAATCTCCCTGTGGCAAGGTCAGCGTCACGGTTTCAACTGCCGGGATAGTGGTTTTGGAAAACTGCTTGGTTATACCTTTTAGATGCAGAATCACCGACTGAGCCATGTCAATTAATTAACCTCCGAAGTTCAAATAGCGAAACTCCCCCACAGACTGAAGTCTGGGGCTATACAAACTTTCGTCCGCCTTCGCGGACTGGGAATTGTGAAACCTGCGTGGTGCGCTAGCTTTCGTCGCAAGCGCGATAGGCAGGTTTAGTTTGTGTAGCCCCGAATTCCCTTCGCCAGATATCTGTCCTGAGCAATTACAAAAAACAAATAATCAATGACACTCTTATTGAAAGATATAATCAGCAATTTTCACTTTATAGTAAAGTGGTTTTTTGAGATAGATTCTCAGGAATATCTTGTCAAAATCTCTGGAGAGTGCGTCAAAGTGTCTTCATCCCCAGTGACGGCTGAACGCAGGCAGCTAGTTCGCCGTCTCATCCCCAGTGCTTGGACGATTTTGGTGATAGCGATCGCCTTTCTCATCTCAACGCCGATTATCTCAGTGTTGAGCAATATCTTCGCGGACTCTGGAGAGGTGTGGAAGCATTTAGCAGAAACCGTGTTGTGGACTTATATCACCAACTCGTTCTGGCTGATGATTGGGGTGGGGTGTGGGGTATTGCTGATTGGGGTGGGGACAGCATGGTTGGTTACGTTGTGCCGCTTTCCGATGCGCCGGATATTTGAATGGGCGCTACTATTACCTTTAGCTGCGCCTGCTTATATCCTGGCATACACCTATACTGAGTTTTTAGACTTTTCAGGACCCGTGCAGACGATACTGCGTAGCGTGTTTGGTTGGGGTTATGGCGAGTACTGGTTTCCGAATGTGCGATCGCTATGGGGTGCGATCGTGATGCTAACTTTAGTCCTGTATCCCTACGTTTACCTTCTAGCACGGGTTGCCTTTTTAGAACAGTCGGTTTGTACCTTGGAAGCTAGCCGCACTCTCGGTTGTGGTCCTTGGCGCAGTTTCTTTAAAGTGGCATTACCCTTAGCACGACCTGCGATTATTGCAGGTTTAGCGCTAGCGTTAATGGAAACACTCAATGACTTTGGTACTGTACAATTTTTCGGCGTTGATACGTTCACTACAGGGATTTATCGCACCTGGTTTGGTATGGGTGAACGAGTGGCGGCGACTCAACTATCGGCTTTTCTGTTGTTATTCATCCTCTGGTTAATTTTGCTCGAACGTTGGTCGCGTCGTCAGAGTCGCTATTATCAAAGCGCTACAACGCAACGCCAACTGCCTAGTTATCAACTGAGGGGAATACGCGCTATAGGTGCATGGATTGCTTGTTTCCTGCCAATTGGTCTGGGGTTTCTGTTGCCAGCAGTAGTATTGCTGGATATGACGCTGAAAAATCTTAGCGAATCGCTGGATAACCGCTTTTGGGATTTCGCGAAGAATAGTCTGATTCTGGCAGTAATAACGGCTGTTTTAGCAGTCGTGATTGCAGTCGTCATTGCATACGGGTTGCGTTTGCGTTCCAATATTGGGATGCAGCTATCTGCAAGAATTGCCTCAATGGGTTATGCTGTACCCGGTTCAGTGATTGCTGTTGGTATTCTTGTCCCCGTCGGCAAACTTGATAATGCAATTGACGCTTGGATGCGTACAACGTTTGGGATATCAACTGGTTTACTGCTGAGTGGAACAATTACAGCTTTGGTGTTTGGTTATCTGGTTCGCTTTCTAGCCGTTTCATTCAGTACAGTTGAGGCAAGTTTAGGCAGAATTAAACCTAGCTTGGATGATGCAGCCCGATCGCTTGGATTAAATCCTACTAGTACCTTGGTTCGAGTGCATACACCCATGATGTGGGGCAGTTTGCTAACGGCGGGAATGCTAGTTTTTGTTGATGTGATGAAGGAACTACC